>CAJOGS010000041.1 GCA_905234045.1 uncultured Selenomonadaceae bacterium
GTTTTTTCGTCCTCGAAAAAAACGCACCTGCCTGCAAATGCGAGGAGTACGAGCATTTGCTCTGCACGTCCTGTGCGGCCTCTTAGGTTTTCGCTTTCATCGAACAAATTTTTTCGCTATGGCATGTTGAAAAATTATATTTTTACTGATGAAATTTAGTTACTTAAATTTTCTTAAATGTACTTTCTTTTTTCCGAAGCAAAAAAAGTACTAAAGAGCATGCCTTGCTACGCAAGCCACGCAAGTACCAAAGAAAAAGTGCTTTTAATGAATCCGCAAAGCTGCCCCTATCCCTTAGCCTTTTGCCCCTATACTGCCGTACTTTGCGGATTTTTTGATTTTCTCAACACGCACCAAGATTTTTATATTACAAGTTCAAATTAAAAAAAATTTCTTCCTCAAAAGAGAAAGAAATTTCATCGGTATTCAAAATATTTTATCAGAGTAATTTTTCAATTTCCGGCGCAATGGCTGAAGGTACTGTAGTAGGTTCAAAACGCGCTACGACTTCGCCGTTACGGTCGATTAAAAATTTTGTGAAGTTCCATTTAATCCCGTCGCCTTCGAGGTATTCGGGAAAATTATTTTGCAATGCCTCCATAAGCGGCTTAGTAATCGGGTGGCTTTCATCAAAGCCTTCAAATTTTTTCTGTGCGGTAAGATATTTGAAAAGCGGCTGGGCAGTTTCGCCGCGTACGTCGCCTTTTTCAAAAATCTGGAAAGTTACGCCGTAATTTAAGCGGCAGAAAGATTGAACTTCTTCAGCAGTACCGGGTTCTTGACCTGCGAATTGGTTGCACGGAAAACCGAGAATTTCCAAGCCTTTTTCGTTGTATTTGGTGTAAAGTTCCTGCAATTCTTTGAACTGCGGAGTAAAGCCGCACTTTGACGCGGTATTTACAATCAATAAAACTTTGCCTTTGTAATCCGCCAAAGATTTTTCGACGCCTTTATTAGTTTTGCAGGTGAAATCATAAACGCCCATTTGAAAACCTCCTTAAATGCCGAGCATCGCGTCAATTTTCGCTTTATCGAATCCGAGTACAAAATTTTTTCCGTCAACTGTCGTAACGGGAACCATTGTATCGCCGCTGATTTGCATACATTCTTTGGCGTATTCTTCGTTTAATTCAATATCGCGGACTTCGTACTCAATGCCCTTTGAATCAAGATATTTTTTGACTTTCACACACCAGGGGCAAGCCTCAAAAGAATAAACTTTTACCAATTTAAAAATCTCCTTTCGTTTTAGAGGAAAGCAGGGGACAGGAAAGCAGGGGACAGGATACAGGATACAGGGAAAATGTTTCCTGTTTCCTAGCTACTGTTTCCTAAAAATCTGTTTCCTAACTCCTGTTTCCTAAATTCGCTAAATATTTTTCGGCAAGCAAAGCCGCTGTTGTACCGTCAGCCGCCGCCGTTGTAAGTTGCCTGATTTCTTTTTCTCTGACATCGCCCGCCGCAAATACGCCTTCAATTTCAGTTTTGCAATTTTCACCGGCAATAATTCGCCCGCCGTCAGAAAGTTGCAATTCGCCTTTGAAAAGTTCGGTATTCGGTACGACGCCTATATTAACAAAAATTCCGTCAACGGCAAGATTTTTAGTTTCGCCGCTTTTCTTGTCAAAAATGTCAATGCTTTCAAGTTTTTTATCGCCGTGCAATGCTTTAATTTCTGTCTGCAACATAATTTTAATTTTGGGATTTTGACGAATTTTTTGTTGAGTAACTTCATCTGCGCGAAATTCGGAGCGGTGAATTAAATATAAATTGTCAGTGTACTTTGTCAAAAAATTAGCCGCGTCAAGTGCCGCGTTGCCGCCGCCCATTACCGCAATAATTTTATCTTGATACATATGCCCGTCGCAAAGTTCGCAGTAGTGAACGCCGCGCCCTGCAAATTTTGATTCTTCAGGCAGTGGCAATTTTCGGCGATTCATACCGCTTGCAATTATTACAACGTCCGCCAAATAAATTTTTTCTTCAGTCTCAACAATTTTGGGATTTTCGCGCAGAGTAACTTTTTGAATTGTATCAAATTCATCAATAACCGCGCCGAAATTTTCCGCCTGTTGTTGCAGTGTCGAAATTAAATCACTGCCTTTGACGCTGATGAAACCGGGATAATTTTCAATGCCTGTAGCGTTTGCAATTTGCCCGCCGACAAGTCCGTTTTCCAAAACTAAAGTTTCAAGATTCATTCTACCCGCGTACATTGCGGCGGTAAGTCCCGCCATTCCCGCGCCAATTATAATTATGTCCTTGTGAATTTGCTCCTTCGCCAATTTATTCGCTCCCTTCTTTTTCAGATTATCAGTTTGTCAGTTTTTCAGTTTTTCAGTTTTTCAGTTTGTCAGTTTTTCAGATTATCAGTTACTGACCACTGACCATCTGATCACTGACCATCTAACCATCTACTTCAAGATTTGGTCAATCGCCTTGTTGAGGTCGTCAAGTGAGTTTTCGTCGCCGTTTTTAACAGCGTCAACTATGCAATGTTCCAAGTGGTCTTTTAAAATAACGCGGCTGACAGATTTAACCGCCGCATCAACCGCCGAAAGTTGTATCAAAACTTCGCTGCAGTCTCGCCCGTCTTCAATCATACGTTTTACTGATTCCATATGCCCGATTAGCCGCGCCATTCGGTTTAACACTGCCTTAGTTTTCGTGTGAACGTGCGAATGTTTTATAACTGTACCGTCCGCCAAAATATGCTCGTGTTCGTGTTTCATATTGCCTTCCTGTAAGCCATAGATTTTTGATATGCAAAAAGTGCGTCAACTATCTGCACGCTTGAAATTTTAGTTTTTTCGCCGCGCAATTTCATTTCCGATTCTTCAAAAATATCTTCAGGCATTTTTTTATATTCATCAGTTTTCATAAATTCCAGCCATTCATTTTGAACGGCGCGAATTGCATAAAGATATTTATCCAGAATATCAAACGCGCTGTCAGAGTTTTCATTTGAATTTAAAAATTGCGTGAAGGGATTTTCATTCGCCGTACTTTCAGAATTTGAAAATTCGCCGCTTGAAAAATT
Source organism: uncultured Selenomonadaceae bacterium (assembly GCA_905234045.1). Classification (GTDB taxonomy): domain Bacteria; phylum Bacillota; class Negativicutes; order Selenomonadales; family Selenomonadaceae; genus Quinella. The sequence continues at coordinate 3,041 of CAJOGS010000041.1, forward strand.
TTCGCCGCCGACATTTAAATTTTCAGTGCCGCTGTCAAGACTAACTGCAGAGTCTCCGCCGTTCATACTTATTGCACAATCGCCGCCGCCATTCATATTTCCGCCAAAACTTATACCTCCGCCACTGCCGCCGCTTTTAATTGCCTCGAAATCTGCCGAACAATCAGCCGCAATTTTTGCAGTTGCACGCATTACGGCTTGTCTCGCCTCTTGCTTATTTTTTGCGCCGCGCAATTCTGCCTTGAGTTCTTCCCGTGCCTCGTCAGCGTACTTTGCTTTTTTGTAAAGTTTTTCATCTTTCTCGCGCAGATAATTCATTTCAGATGCTGAAAGTTTTTTGCCGCTCTTCAATTTATTCTTGATTGATTCAAGCCGCGCCTTTTCAGTTGCCGAAGTGGAATTTGTCTTTGAATATTGCACGGAATTAAACATTGTAGACTTTGAAAGCGTCAGCCGCCCGCTGTTGTCTACGATACTTTGACCCGTTTTAATTTTGAAATTTGCCGCGTAAATTAAATTTTTCTGCTTAGTGAACGCGCTAATTTTTCCTATCCTTGTAAAATCCATTTTCAATACCTCCTTGTAAACAAATTCCAATTTTCTATGCAAATTTTATAATAATTTCGCTTTATCGGCAAGTTTTTTTTCGGTTGAAATTATCTTGCGCCTTTGCTAAAATGTTAAAAAATTTTTGAAGGAGTGATTTTTATGGACGATAAAGATTGGGAACTTTTTAAGAAAAAACTCAATGAAAAAACCGGAATAGATTTACAGCTTTACAAAGAACAGCAAATGCGCCGCCGTATCGGCAACCTTGTTACTCGTTCAGAACTCGGATCTTTTACTGCTTACTTCAATGACGTTGTGAAAGACAAAACTAAATTTGCCGACTTCATCGAATATCTTACCATTAACGTTTCAGAATTTTTCCGCAATCCCGATAAATTTGATATTGTTGAAAAAGAAATTTTGCCAATGTTGCTGAAAAAATCGCCGAAACTCAATATTTGGAGCGCGGGCTGTTCGATTGGCGCAGAACCTTACACGCTTGCAATTATTTTGAAAGAATTAACTCCCAACGTTCGCCACAGAATTTTGGCAAGTGATCTTGACGTTGAAATTTTGGCAAAGGCAAAAAAAGGCATTTATACCGACAGCGAAATTAAAGCAATGCGCCCCGACCGTAAAGCTAAATATTTTACCAAAACTCCCGACGGCAAATTTGCCATTAATCAAGAAATTAAATCTTTAGTCGAATTTAAACAGCACAATCTTTTGAAAGATCCTTATGAAAAAAATTTTGATCTGATTGTAAACAGAAATGTCGTTATTTATTTCACTGATGAAGCAAAAACGCAAATGTACACAGGATTTTTTAATTCACTGGTACCCGGCGGCATTTTGTTTGTAGGTGCAACCGAATCTATTTTGAACTACAGACAAATGGGTTATCAATCTTATAAAGCATTTTTCTATCAAAAACCGGAAAATTCTTCAATTAAAAAATAAAATTACGTTCAAAAAATTTTAAGCCCACATTTGTGGGCGTTATTTTTTTGCCATCATAAGTAGATGGCTATGGCGTGTTGGTAAAGTATTTTTTACTGATTTTTTTTAGATTTACTTTTCTTTGCTCGTCAAAGTAGTTGGATAGTGTGATAGTTTGATAGTTAGATAGTGCGGTAGTAAAACTATACCACTAAAAAAATATCCAACTACCACACTACAAACCGTCCGTACTTTGCGGATTTTGGATTTTTTCAACACGTCCCAGAGTCTGTTGGTAAAATCATCTAAAATAGAAAACATAAGCAATTCTTTGATACAATAAGTTTGAAAGGATTACTTATTTAAAACAAATTATATCACAAACAAATATCACATTACTGGTGGGATAAAATAAAAGTACTCTTCCCGCAAAAATTTCGCCGTTGGGCTAAACTTGGCATTTTTGAAAAATATTACAAATTGTCAATAAAAATAGCCAAAAAACAAAATTGATAGAAATAGATTCAAGCTATTGCAAAGTTCATCAATCTGCTTGTTCAAATTTAAAAATCAAGCAATAGGCGTAAGTCGCGGAGGAAGAACAACGAAAATTCACGCGCTTATTAATGAAAACTTCCAACTTTTAAATGTTATGTTGACAGCGGGAAATGTGAATGATGCTACACATAGCAGGAAAAAAAGTACTTGCTGACAGAGACTACTCTTCTTTATTTTCATTGAACAGCAGAAAGCAACAGTTTGCATTTCTGATAAATCCAATTTCAAGATAACCCCCGAATTTGATACAGAATTGTACAAAACACGCAACATTATCGAACGTTTTTTCCAACGTATTGAAAACTATCGGCATATCGTATTTCGGTTCGATAAATTATCCATGTGCTTTTTGAATTTTGTTTTACCTGTTGCTGTTATTATTCATTTTTAATTTAGCAACAACCCCTACCTACTATCGATCTAAATTTTTTTGCGTGTAAAAAATTTTTATTTTAAAAACTAAAAAGCCGCTCAAGGAAAATTCCCGAGCGACAAAGTTAAAATTTTTTCAATTCAATAAATCAACCAAAATTATTGAAATACTCATAAGCCTTGGCAACCATTGCTTGTTGACTTCTAAAAGATCGGTCATTGTATTCTTGAAAACCTGTAGGACCAATTGCAGAATAACTGCCCGTCTTTGAGCCTTGAAATTGATCATCTTTTTGCATGATGTTGGAAATTGCCTCAACTGAAGTTTCCAAAGTTTCATGGCTGGCTTTGCTGAATTCGCCGTTACCAATTTTTGTTTCGGTACCAAAATTTGAAACAGTCATCGGTTGTCTGGCGGCATACATTCTTTCACCAACTGCAGTTTCACCTTTTTGAATAGACTCGCGGTTAGTCTCCATCATGGTTGTTTGAAATTCGCCCCAAAGCTGTGCATGCTGAATAACATTTTCTTTTGGCAACATAGGCTTATCAAACATAGATGCTTGCACCGGCATAATTGGAGTTTTTATGTTTGAACTGTGAATCATTTTGCTCCCTCCTTAGAAAAATAATCCAATAAAATCGCTTTTTTCTGTATTTTAACACGCAATTTTTTAATTGGCAACGTCCTTATATTAAGTTATCGTTGAAAATTTTATATTTCTTTACGATAAATTTAAATTTCAGAAAAAAATTTTTTAATTATAAAAAGACTCCCGAAATGATTCAAAATCACATCAGGAGTTTTTTTATTTAAAAATTTTTAGTCTTTGTTTTTTATGAAATAAACCGTTTGCCCTTTAATGGAGCCGTCGTCAGATTTTTTAGTTTCACTCGTTCTGAATGCAAAGCCGCCGTCAACTGTCGTAACGTGCAATTTTTCTTGCGTGACAAAAATACTCATCGAAATACCGGCATTTTCTGAAACAACATCAGCAGCATTTTTTAAACCTGCGTCAATCCAGTCAATCGGACAACCGGGATCATAGCCGAACATTCCGACTTCCATTTCAACAATCGCCGGCTTGTCAATAATGCTGTAAATATTTTCGCCTTCGATTTTGCCTTTGGTATTTTCTTCATTGTAAACGCTGATATTTGAATCCGGCAAAGTCTCGGAACTGAAAATTAACTGCGTCGAAATATCTTCAATGCCGGTTGCTTTATATTTAACGCTAATTTCGTCATCGTTTGAAAGACTATAAATAATTTCAACTGATTTTCCGTCAACTTCAGCGGAGAATTTCAAGCCTTCAATAATTTTTTCGACATTCCAGAAAATTTTATCAAAGCCGCTTGTTTCGTCATTAATATAGACAATTCCGGTAGTATTGTCATTTTCGTATCCGCTGATATCGGGATAACTTTTCAGAATAAATGTATTTTGAAAATTCTTGTTACGGAAACGCATTGAAACAATTCTTGCGCCGTAATCTGTAATCTTGAGTTCATTGCCGTCAACATTGCGAAGTGTATAAATCTTAGCCTCGCGTCCGTCCGAAAGTTTACCGAAAGAGTCTTGTTTTATACTTGGCATAAATTCGCCCTCCTCAAAAACAATTTTACCTATTATACTGCCTAAAAACAAAAATTTGAAGTGCCGAATAAAATTATTTTTCTTCGCCAAAATTTGTTTGATAATGCTTTTAAATGGCTTAGTTACAATTAATTTCGGTAAATTTTTTATCATTCCTTCAAATTAAATGTGTAAAAAATCTGAAAATTTGATTTTTTACAAAATAGAAATTTTCAAATTTTTATTTTCAATAGAAATTCAGATGAAATTTATAAAAAATGTAATCGTCAAACTGTTTATAAAATCTGCGAACATACTGCCGACGATTGGGACTAAAAGATATGCTTTTACCGACGGCGCAAATTTGGCTGTCAGTACTTGCATATTAGCCATAGCGTTAGGCGTTGCGCCCATGCCGAAGCCGCAAGTTCCCGCCGATAAAATTGCCGCGTCATAATCTCTTCCAAGTACGTTGTAGACTACCAGATAGGCGAACAGGAACATTAAAACAGTTTGCCCCAAAAGTAAGACGATTAGCGGCAAGGCAAGTTCTGCAAGTTGCCAAAGTTTCAAAGTTATCATTGCAATGCCCAAAAAAATTGAAAGGCAAATTCCACCAATGTCGTTAATTTCGCCTATATGAACAGAAAATTTTCCGGTAAATTCGCTGTAATTTCGCATAAACGCCGCCACAATCATTGCGCCGATATAAACAGGGAAAGTCATTCCGGTTTTAGATAAAAAAAATGATATAACCGTTCCGACGCCAATTGCAAGCGCAATTTGATAACTTGCGGGCGCGTACATACTGACAAAACGAAGGTGTTTCACTTCTTCTTCATTAAGCGGAGTTTCATCAGCTTTTACTGCGGTTTTCAATAAATCATTTTTTAAAATCAATCGACGCCCGAGAGGTCCGCCCATTAATGAACCTGCAACCAGTCCGAAAGTTGCCGCCGCCGTGCAAAAAGTAGTTGCGCCGTCTAAGCCCAAATCTTCAAGCACGGGACCAAACGCGCCCGCCGTGCCGTGTCCGCCGACCATTGATATTGAGCCTGTGCAAAGTCCTATCAGCGGATTTATTTCAAGAACATTCGCCAATCCTACCGATAAAAAATTTTGTGCGATAATCAGTGCAAACACACAGATTAAAAATATCGCCAAACTTACGCCGCCGCTTTTCAAAATTTTTATATTTGCTTGAAAGCCTACCGACGTAAAAAATGCAACCATGCACACGCTTTTTAAAGTTTCGTCAAATGAAAATTCGATTATTCCGAACGTGTAAAGAATACAAGAAATAATTGCAAAAAGCAAGCCGCCGACAACCGGCGACGGAATACAAAATTTTTCAAGAAAATGTACGCGCTTTTTCAACCAATCGCCGATATAAAGCATTGCAACGGCAAGTGCGATAGTTTGGTACATATCAAAATCAAGTTTGTACATAAAAATTCCCTCCGTGTTCAATCTTGCCGTGCTTTTATTGTGATTGAAAATTTATCGCTGTAATTTTCAATGTTTACGCCTTGAGATTTATACTGTTTCTGATGTTTTCAATTAATAAATTTAACGGGCGAATATAATTTTTTATATTTGAATCTGCCAAACATTTTTTATAAGTTTCGCTTGTGTTCGGCAAATAAAAAATTTGTCCCTGTTCGCCGAGTTTTAAAATTTTATCGTCTGACAAATCGTTATCGTAAGTTATTAAATGCCAAATTTCACGAATTTTAAATTTCGACAAAGTGTCTTTGTCCGCCTGACTCAACTGTTTCCAACGTTCGCGCAGAGTCCTTTTACAACTGATGCCGATAATCCAATTATCTTTGCATTTGAACCATTTATCAATTTCCAAATCTGCCGCAAAATGTGTCGGCTTTTTAGTGGATTCAAAGCCGTAATAATCGAAAATAAAATCTGTTACAGTTTCAAGCGAATTTCCTCCGCGTGATTTACGTTTTTGCCCGAGTCTGCGCTCAAATTCTTGTACAAACGCCGTTGACATAATGTCGTCTTCAAATTTTGTGTGCGGAATTTCTAACGACGATAAATTTTTTAAAAAGTTTGCAAACTCTTCGACAACCAAAGCGCGCTCAACGTCCAAGCAACCTTTGACGCCCAAATTATCCCACGTTGAAATTAACAAGGCAATTTTTTCTTCACCGAATGTATCGAGAATATTTTTGGCAATCGTTTCACAAAAATTTTTATCGTTGGACGGCACAAGCAACATTGCGCGGTTAATTGGCGCAACAACATATTTCATCGCTATGCAAAATGTAACAACATCGTCAAGCGTTTTAATATCAATTTCAAGACGATTTATAAAATTTAAATGCAATCTGTAAGTTTTGGTAAAATTTAAATGCAATCTGTAAGTTTTGGAATTTTTTTTTGATAATTTTTGAATCTCGTTGAACAAAGTATTTTTTATCAGAATCAATTTATCTTCATCAGAAAAATTTTTCTGTGCGATAAGTGTTTCCAAAGTTGAAACAATATTTAAAAGTTGCGTTTCTTTAGATTTGCCCGGTGCTCCGAATTGGTCAGTATTCATCAGGAAACGGGAGAACCAATAAACGTTCTTGAAGGGGCTGTTTTGAATTTTCTCTTGAATTGTTGCCAACATTTCGCCAATCTTCCTTGCCGTCAATTCGAGACTGCGCCAATTTGCAGTACTCAAAAGATTTTTCAATTAAAATAAAATCTCTGCCGAATTTTTTTGCAGATACCGCCGTTGTACCTGAACCGCCGAACGGATCTAAAATAATTTTGCCGGTGGTACTTGAAACAATTTTGTCGATTAATTCTTCGGGAAAAGGCGCGGGGTGTGGATTTTTCATTTCCTGCGTAACTTCCCAAACGTCGGTATTTTTGTTTGCGCCTTTGGCAAGTTTAAAATTTTTATTGCAAACCAAATAAATTTGCTCAGTAGTCGGCAAGAAGTAGCCGGGATTAAAATTAATTGCGCCGCTGCGTTTCCAAGTGATAATTTGACGCAGAGGAAAACCGGTCAGAATTTCGCCGCGATTCTGTAACAAGCCGTTTTGAACACGATTTTTATTGTTGTAGAAAATTGCGCCGTCGTCTTTGATAAGTCGGCACATTTCCGCCACACATTCCCTTTGCCAGTTTATGTATTCTTCGTAAGGCATATTGTCTTCGTATTCGGCATAACCGTTTTTTATCGCGGCGTTTTTCCATTTGCCGGTTTTAGTATTTTTCTTTAAGCCGTTGCCAGTAGAATTTAACAAATTGTAAGGCGGCGAAGTAATAATCACGTCAACGCAATTATTTGGCAAATTTCGCATAACTTCGAGGCAATCGCCGTGAATTATTTTGTTGATACAATTTTCAAAAGAAATTTCCCCGCTAAATTCTAAAATGGAAGTCATTTCTTGCCGCCGCTCCATTCTGAAATTTCTGTCGGTAAATGCAGTTGCATTAAAATTTTATTTACAACGTGGTTAATGTGACTTTGCAAAGTCATATCGGTATTATAAAACGTCATTACCGGCGGCATTACGATAACGCCCAAGTCTGCCAACTCTTTCATATTGCGTAAATGAATTCTGCTGAACGGCATTTCACGCGGCACAATTATTAATGGTCTGTGTTCTTTTACGCAAACATCGGCGGCGCGCAAAAGTAAATTATCGCTGTAACCTGAAACGATTCCCGCAACTGTTTTCATTGTGCAGGGTACAATAACCATTCCGTCAGTAACAAAAGTACCGCTTGCTATTGCGGCGTCCATTTCATGAACGTTATAAACTACGTCCGCCATTTTGTTAATTGTGTAAACGTCCAAATTTGTTTCATCTCTGATTGTCAGTGCGCCGCCGTCTGTTATGATTAAATGTGTTTCGACGTTTTCCATTTTTTTGAGACGCTGTAAAAGTTCAACCGCCAGTATAATTCCGCTTGCGCCGGTTATTCCAACTATAACGCGCATTTAAATCACCTCCAATTTAGATGGTTAGTAGTTAGGTGCTGTTGAATAATTTTGTTTTAAAATTAAAATCTTTTTTATTTTAAATGTACTTTTTCTTTGTCTTGTCAAAGAGCAAACGCTCCTACTCGTCGCCTTTGCAAGTACAGCAAATGCTCGTACTCCTCGCATTTGCAAGAAAGACGCTCGCTCACATCACGTGACCTTGCGTGGCTTGCGTAGCAAGGCATGCTCATAAGCCGCGCCGTGTGAGCGCGCGTCCGTGCGCGCACCTACTTTACCGCTCTTAGTCAGCTTTTTTTAGTTAGCTAATCATCTGCCGTTTTGAAGTAAAAATAATTTTTCAACACGTCTTAGTAAATCACTGACCATCTATTTAAAAAATTTTTCAGAGTCCATAATATCCCAATACGAATTAACTTCAATGCAGGGTACATTTGTATTTTGAAAAATTCCTCTGTCATTGTACCAGAAAGGCGTTATTCCGACTCTTGCCGCGCCTTCAATGTCACGTTCCAGACTGTCGCCAAAAAATGCTGTATCCTCCGCCTCAACATTCAATTTTTGCAGTGCCAATTCAAACATTACTCGCGCAGGTTTTTCAAGTCCGGTTTCTTCACTTGTAACCATAAAATCTATTAAATGATCTAATCCGAGCTTTTTTATTTTTCGATATTGAATGTGCGCCGTCATATCAGTACAAAGTGAAATTTTGACGCCCGTACTTTTTAATTTTTTGATAAATTCAACTGCGCCGTCAAACGGTTTCATATTCGCCAAAAAACTGTTCCAGTAAACATCGTACATTTCAAGCACATATCGAAAAGCACTTTTGCCCAAAAGTTCCAGTGTCGTTTGAAAAAATAAAACTTTGCTATGTTTTGCGCCGCCGTCTTTTAAACGTTCCTCTTTGACAATTCTTTTTGCCTTGTTGTACGCCGTGCGAAATTCTTCCTCATCAACATACAAAACATTTTCCGCGTATTCGCAGAGACTTTCAACAGCGATTTTGTCATTTGCAACGTAGCTGTAAATTGTGCCGTCAATGTCGAAAATTACTGCTTTAAACATAAAACGCCTCCAAATTTAGGGATTAGTTGTTAGTTGTTATTAATAATCCCTAATTACTAAAATTTAATCTAGCCATCTAGTGGCTGTAGAATAAATCTGTTTTTAAAATTATTTTTTCATATATTGAACGTACTTTTTCTTTGTCTTGTCAAAGAAAAAGGTACAGCAAATGCTCGTACTCCTCGCCTTTGCATGAAAGACGCTTTTTGCGGTGCTGTTTTTTCGTCCTCGAAAAAAACGCACCGAGCAAATGCTCTTATTCATCGCATTTGCAAGGCGCACGTCCTGTGTGCCATCTTAGTTTTTCGTTCTTAGTCAGCAAATTTTATTTCGCTAATCATCAGCAGGTCAAATAATTTTTCAACACGCACTAACCACTAACCACTATCAATCTATCGATCTACCGATCTAGTCATCTAGCCATCTAGCTACTAAAAATTTACAACGTGAATAACTTTGTAGCCGCGCTCATTTAATTTAGTTTTTATTTCTTCAAATTTATCCGCGCACTCGTCCAAACGTACAACCAGTTGAGTTTTGTTTTTGTCAGATTTGCAAACTATCAAACTGTCAATATTAATTCCGCTGTCAGCAATAACACTTGTAATGTCTGCCATTACGCCGATTTTATTTTCAACTTCAAGCGTCATTCTGATTTTTCCGCCGCTCGGCAGTCCCATTACTTCAATAAAAGTTTTCAAAATGTCAGTCGCCGTGATAATTCCAACGACTTTGCCGACTTGCGAAATTACCGGCAAGCCGCCGACTTTGTTTTGATACATTATCAGCGCGGCTTCTTCAATCGTGGCGTCTTCGCCGACTGTTACAACTTTTTTCTGCATAATATCTTTTACGCTAAGTTTGTCAAGGAGTTCACGAATTTCAAATTTTGAAAGTGAAGTTGCGGGCGAAGGCGCAACGCGCATAACGTCACGGTCGCTCAAATATCCTACAAGTTTGCCGTCGTCAACTATTATCATTCTGTGAAAATTATTTTTCTTCATCATTCTGTCAACTTCGCCGATTGTGGAATTTGAACTCATCGTTACAGGGTGTCTTGTCATTCTTTCTGCTACAAACATTTTTATAACCTGCCTTTCAATTAAAAAATCTTCCGGAATTTTCTTTATGAAGATTTTAACTTTTTCTTGCAATATTGTCACGAATTATTTTTTAAAATTATGTGGCATATTTTGAAGAAAAATTTTTAGTTGTTATTGGTTATTAGTGCGTGTTGAATAATTGATTGAAATTGCTAACGAATTATTTTTGTTCGATGATAGAGAAAACCTAAGAGGCCGCACAGCACCGCAAAAAGCGTCTTTCTTGCAAAGGCGACTAGTAATTTTGACAAGACAATGAAAAAGTACTTTAAATAAAATAATTTTTAAAAACAGTTTTATTCAAAACACCCTGGCAAATAAAAAACTTTTCATAACTCCGAAGTTTCTGTACAAAGATTGACAGATTTTAAACTGATTGATAAAATTTCAGCTCGCAAATATTGTGGGCTTTTGAGGTTGCAAATTTGCAGGGAAAAATTTAACGGCGGCGAATGTTTCAAGCATGAGACAGGTAATTTTAAGATTTAAGCAAGGCTACAAGATTTTTCTTGCAGTAGCCGCAATAATGGTGATACAATTAGTTTCGGTTGGACAAATTTTTTTGTGCGGCGCGGTTTTTATAGGCGCGTTGTTGGCTTTTTTTTATTTTCTGTCAACGGCGGCGCGGCTTGAAACTGCGGCTGCAATGAATAAAGCGCAAGCGAAACGCACCATGTTAATAGGTCTTTTATTGCGGTTTTTTATGATTTCAGTTGTGTTGGCGGTTGCCTCACGCATATCGACGAATTTATTTTTGGCGTCGTCGGTGTGTTTTATTGTCTTTTATTTAACTGCGCTTGGCGTTTTGGTCTACTTTGAGAGGAGGTGAATTTTATGGAACATATTGGCGTTCGTGAGACTGTTCAATTTATGGGCTTAACTTTCAACTGGGAAACTCTTTGCATGACGTGGCTGGCTATGGCTGTTGTTATTGTTATTTCTTGTCTTGCCGTTCGTAGTCTCAAAGTTATTCCGACCGGCTGGCAAAATTTCATTGAAATAGTTGTAGAATGGTTGCACGGACAAATGGAAAATATGATGGGCAAACGCGGATTATTTCTTGCGCCGTTCATTGTATCGCTTTTTTTATTTTTGCTGACAAGTAACCTTTTGGGATTGATACCATTTCTTGAATCGCCGACAAATGATTTAAATACAACGCTTGGGCTTGCTCTTTTAGTAGTTTTTATGGTTCATTTCTTCGGCTTATATTTCAAACGCGGACATTATATTGCGCACTTCTTCCAACCATTCGCACCGTTCGTTATTATTAATATGATTGAAGAAATTGCAAAGCCTATCACGTTGGCTTTTCGTCTGTTCGGTAACATTCTCGCGGGCGAAATTTTAATTATCGTTTTGTTGCACTTAATCCCAATTTGGATGCCTATACCGAGTGTAGTTTGGCTGGCGTTCAGTATTTTCATCAGCTGTGTTCACGCGGTTATTTTCACAATGCTTAGTATGGCGTATTTAGGCAACGCCGTTAAGGAGTAATTTTTTTGGCTTTAAAAAAAATTTTTTTCGTCGTAATTTTAATTGTAGCAGGTTTTGCTATGGCAACTGCGGGCGTTCGTGATCCTCATTCTGATAAAAATCTTGTAAATTTTTATGCACATCAAGGCTACGAATATTTCTTGAAGAAGGATACTTTGACTTTGGAAAGTGAAGAATCGCCTTATGTCATTTCATTTTATTACATGGTTTATGACAATATACGCCCCGAAAAAACTAATTGGAGCAAGGAAAATAAAATGGCTTTTGCTTACGACGTTGAAGAAAGAAAAGTTTATTTCGTTGACGACAACGGTAATTTGTCATTTTTAAATCCAAATGGTACGATTGCTGAAGGTAGCGGCTATGCTCAAGGCGCGGAAATTGTTTATTATCTTGCGTTCGGCGAAAAGTTTTATGGTACCTATGACAACGATTTCTACAATTCTATTGAATAAATTTTTAAATTTTTAGGAGGATTATTAAATGGAAAATGCAATTATGGTAGCGGCAGCTCTTATTGGAGCAGGTATTACAATGGGTCTTGCGGCGATTGGCGCAGGTATCGGTGACGGTCTTGTTACAAGCAAATTTATTGACGGCATTACACGTCAACCTGAAGCACAAGGCACACTCTTTACAAACACTCTTATTTCCGTCGGTTTGATTGAAGCTATGGCTATTATCGCCGCTGTTGTCGCGTTGATTATGCTCTATGCTAACCCGTTCATCGGTTGATAGTGTTATAGTGGTATAGTGCGATAGTTCGATAGTTGGATAGTTGGATAGCTGATAGCTAACTGCTAACCGCTAACTGCTACAACACTACCACACTATCACACTACAACAAGCGACTGAAAGGAGGTTTTTTTCTTTGATAGAAATTAACGCAACAATGATCGCGCAGATTTTAAACTTCCTGATTTTGGCGGCAATACTGCGCGCATTGGCTTACAAGCCGGTTGCAAAAATGCTTAAACAACGTACCGACAAAATTCAAGACACAATTAAAAAAGCTGACGCTGACAAAAAGGCGGCGGCTGAAACTTTGGCGCAATATAAATCTCAATTAGCGGACGCTCAAAAACGCGCCGAAGAAATTGTCGGAAAAGCTGAATTGACGGCGCGTCAAGAACGTGAGGCACTTGTTGCCGAGACTAAAAAAGAAATTGAACGCTTGAAACAAAATGCACAGTTGGAAATTCAAAACGAACGCAACCGCGCTTTTGAACAAATGCAAAAAGAAATTGTAACCTTGAGTTTGGCGGCGGCTGAAAAAATCGTTGCCAAAAATCTTACTTCCAAAGAAAATGACAAACTCGTCAGCGACTTTATTGCCGATCTTGATAACGTTGAAGGCATGAAATAGGGGGCGGCTAAATGTTAAATATTCAGCTTGCCACAAAATACGCCCGCGCTATTTTTGAGCTCGCGCAGGAAGAAAAGAAACTTGACGATTACGACAAAGATTTAAGCAAAATTAAAGCAGATGTTTTCAGTTTGCCGGAAGCCGTGAAATTTTTTCAGAATCCGTTAATCCCGCATCAAGCGAAAAAGGATTTACTGACAAAGGCTTTTAATGGCGAAGTTTCCGGCGATATTATGAATTTTTTAATGTTGCTGGTTGATAAAAATCGTATCGGCATTTTCAATGAAATTTACGAAATTTTCACCGGCTTAAAAAATCAGGAGCAAGGAATTTTGGTTGCTGATGTTGTAATGGCGTTTCCGCTTACAAAAACGCAGGAAACTCAACTGACTAAAAAACTTGCTGCACTTACCGGCAAAAAAATTCAAATTCGTAAACATGAAGATAAATCCATTTTGGGCGGTTTAATCGTAACAATCGGAGATAAACGCATTGACGGTTCAGCCGCCGGACGTTTACGCGCTTTAAAAAGCACTCTTGCTGTCGGCGCGGCAAACGCTTAAATTTCGATTTTAAGCGGCTTTCAAATGCTTTTTGATAACTTTATCGCACTTAGTGCGGTAAAGGCGAATTTGGGCAGTTTAAAGCGAAATTTGAAAGGATTATCCTAAGAAGGTGAAGCAGAAAAAATGAAAATAAATCCAGATGAAATTACTGCTATAATCAAGGATCAGATAAAAAATTACAACGTCGATTTGAACGTTGACGAAGTCGGCACTGTTATTGAAGTCGGCGACGGTATCGCACACATTCACGGCTTAGATAAAGCTATGGCGGGCGAACTTTTAGACTTCGGCAATGACATTTTCGGCTTGGTTCTGAACCTTGAGCAGGATAACGTTGGCGCGGTTATTCTCGGACGCGACAACGAAATTAAAGAAGGCGCAACTGTTAAACGCACTGCGCGAATTATGCAAGTTCCCGTCGGCGAAAATATGATTGGGCGCGTAGTTGACGCACTCGGACGCCCCATTGACGGCAAAGGACCTATCAAAACTACTCAATCCCGCCCTGTCGAATTTAAAGCCCCGGGCATTGCTGACAGAAAATCAGTTCATGAACCGTTGCAGACAGGTTTAAAAGCGATTGACGCGCTTGTTCCTATCGGACGCGGACAACGTGAGTTGATTATCGGCGACCGCGGCATCGGTAAATCTGCCATTGCTATTGACACGATTATTAATCAGAAGGGGCAAAATTGTATCTGCATTTATGTTGCGATTGGACAAAAAGCCTCGACTGTTGCGCGCGTTGTTAAAACTTTGGAAGATCACGGCGCAATGGAATATTCAATAGTTGTTGCAGCAACTGCGGCAGATTCTGCGCCGTTGCAATATCTTGCACCTTATGCAGGCGTAGCAATGGCTGAATATTTTATGTATGAAAAACACGGACATTGCCTTTGCGTTTACGATGATTTGACGAAACACGCGGCGGCATATCGTGCAATGTCATTACTTTTGAGAAGACCGCCCGGACGTGAAGCATATCCCGGCGACGTTTTCTATTTACATTCAAGACTTTTGGAACGTGCCGCAAAACTTTCTGACAGACTCGGCGCAGGTTCAATTACGGCATTGCCGATTATCGAAACACAGGCGGGCGACGTTTCGGCTTACATTCCTACAAACGTTATTTCAATCACTGACGGACAAATTATGCTTGAAACAGATTCATTCTATTCAGGTATTCGCCCCGCAATTTCAGTCGGTTTGTCAGTTTCACGTGTCGGCGGTTCTGCGCAAATTAAAGCGATGAAACAAGTTGCAGGTACAATGCGTCTTGATTTGGCGCAGTACAGAGAATTGGCGGCGTTCGCACAATTCGGCTCGGACTTGGATAAAGCTACAAAAGCGCAACTCGACAGAGGCGCACGTATGGTTGAAACTTTGAAACAGGCTCAATATTCGCCGTTGCAAGTTGAAGATCAGATTTTAACTATTTTCACGGCGGTAAGAGGATTTTTAACAGATATTCCTGTTGATAAAGTTGTTCAATTTCATTCAGATTTCCTGAAATTTATGCACACGCGCCACGCAGAAATCGGCAAGAAAATTGTTGAGAAGAAAAAACTTGATGACGCACTTGAGGCGGAAATCAGCGCGGCTATTAAGGAATTTAAAGAAACTGTCAGCTACAAAACTGCAGAATAGGCGGTGACGTAAATGGCAAATTTACAAAATATTCGCCGCCGTATTCGCTCGGTTAAAAGTATCCAAAAAATTACAAACGCAATGGATATGATAGCGCGTTCGCGTTTCAATGCCGCTAAAGATACGTTACTTTCAAATATTCCGTACGTTGAAAAGACGCGGGATATTATCAAGCGCATTATGTCGCAAATGTCGCCTGAAGAAGAAAGCCCGTTTGTAATGTCACGGCAAGAATTGATTAACGCGCAGGCGCGGGAAGGCGGAAAATTTTTATTTCTTGTAATTGCGGCTGATAAAGGATTGGCGGGCGCGTATTCTTCAAATCTTTTCAAAGAAGCACATTCAACCATTGAATATGACGGCACAACCCCCGAAGAATCATCACTTGCCGAAAAAGAAGAAAGTTTCCACAAAAAAAATTTTGACGCGGTAAAAAATGTAAAAAGCGTTGACGGTTCACAACTTAAGGCGCAACACGGTATGGCAAGGGCGGGAAGTCGCCGCACTGCAAATGTAAATAAAGTCAATGTCGCGCAGGAAACGCATGACGAAGATTATGTTGACGATATTGAATTAATTACAATCGGCAGAAAGGCTACTTCACATTTTAAGCAACGCGGCTACAAAATTATCAAAAGTTATCACGGTATCAGCGAACGCCCTACTTATCAGTACGCAAAAGAAATTGCGGATTTAATCATTGAAAGATTTATGAGCGGCGAAATTATTGATGTTACAATGGTTTACACGCGCTTTAATTCTGCGATTAGTTGCACGCCTGACGATGTTACACTTTTACCGCTGGTTACTGATGATTATCCGCCTTTGAAAAATTCAAAAGAAGAATACATTTATGAACCTGACGTTGTAACGGTACTGAATGAATTCTTGCCGCGCAGAATTGCCACAAGAATTTATGGCGCAATGTTGCACAGTGCGGCGGCTGAACTTTCATCACGTATGAACGCAATGAGCAACGCTACTGACAACGCACAAGAATTGGTCGGCAAACTCAATCTGTACTATAACAAAGTGCGTCAAGCCGGTATTACCAACGAAATTAACGAAATAGTCGGCGGCGCAAATGCTTTAGAGTAGATGGTCAGTGTGTCAGATTGTCAGATGGACAGTGGTCAGTGTTTCAGATTGATAGATTGTCAGATTGATAGATTGTCAGGTATTTAAAAATGGAATTAAATTTAAAGACTTATAAAGAATTCAAAGTGTGGCAAAAGGCAATGGATTTAACCGTTGAAATTTATAGATTAGTAAAACTTTTGCCAAAAGAAGAAACTTATGCACTTTCCGACCAAATGCGGCGTGCAGTTGTTTCAATTCCTTCAAATATTGCCGAAGGACAGGGAAGAAATTCTACAAGGGAATTTATAAATTTTCTCGGTATTGCCAGAGGTTCAAATAGTGAATTGGAAACACAGTTGCAAATTTGCGTAATGTTAAATTATGTTAAAAATGAAGAAGCGGAAAAGGCTTTAAATCTTTGCACTGAAGTTGGAAAAATGCTTAACACTTTGATAAAAAAATTACGTCAAGGACTAGATGGTTAGATGGTCGGATGGATAGATGGATAGTTAGTTAGCAGATAGTTAATTAGTAAAAAACTGACTAACTGACAATCTGATCATCTGACCATCTAAAATCGACCGAAGGGAGATTTTAATTTGGCGAAAGGAAAAGTTGTTCAGGTAATCGGCGCAGTTGTCGACGTGGAATTTCCCGCCGGTGAACTGCCAAAGATTCTGAACGCGGTACATATAACAGGAAAATCCGGCGATGTCGAAATAGACTTAATCGCTGAGGTTATGCAACATTTGGGCGACAGTGTAACGCGCTGTATTGCAATGAGTTCGACTGACGGACTTGTGCGCGGTATGGAAGCGGAAGACACAGGCGCACCTATAACAGTTCCGGTTGGCGAGGCGTGTTTAGGGCGCGTCTTCAACGTTTTGGGTAAAACTGTTGATAATAATCCAAAACCTGTAGGCAACAAAGAAAGTTGGCCTATTCACAGACCCGCGCCCAGTTTTGAAGAACAAGAAACATCTGCACAAATTCTTGAAACGGGCATTAAAGTTGTTGACTTAATTGCCCCGTATGCACGCGGCGGTAAAATCGGACTTTTCGGCGGCGCAGGCGTCGGCAAAACAGTTTTGATTATGGAATTGATTCATAACATTGCAACTGAACACGGCGGCTACTCGGTATTTTCCGGCGTCGGCGAACGTACCCGCGAAGGTAACGACCTTTGGACAGAAATGACAGAATCCGGCGTTATTGATAAAACCGCGCTGGTATATGGACAGATGAACGAACCGCCGGGAGCGCGTATGCGTGTAGCCTTGACAGGCTTAACAATGGCGGAATATTTCCGCGACATCGGCGGGCAAGACGTTTTGTTATTTATTGATAACATTT
>CAJOGS010000042.1 GCA_905234045.1 uncultured Selenomonadaceae bacterium
CTTTGTACAGGTAAATATTTTGCGATTTTTTCGTATTGCTCATTTGTAATTTTCATAAGTTCATTATACTTTACTTATCAATAGTGTGAACACGCCCTAGTTGTTAGTTGTTAGTAGGGTAGCAGATTTGCGGATTCATTAAATCACTTTTCTTTTTTGCGACTGAAAAAGAAGAGTACATTTCAATAGAAAAAATTTTAAATTATTCAACTGCACCTGTGCTTAAAGTTTCAATATTTAATTTTAAAACCTTAGCCATTAGCCCTTAATCCTTAGCCTTAAAAATCTTGACGCGGCAATTTGCATAGGTTAGAATTAGAAAACTTGAGATATTTTGGAGGCGAAATTTTTGGTAAAAGTATTGGTAAGCGGCGCACTTGGAAGAATGGGGCGCACGGTTGTTTCAGCGGTAAAAGCTGATTCAGAATTGGAACTTGTCGGCGCAGTTGATATTTTTGAAGGCGAAGTCGAAGGCGTCAAAGTTGAAACTGATTTAGACGCGGCGTTAAAAAAATATCAGCCGGAAGTTATGGTTGATTTTACTCGCCCCGATTCTGTTTTTAAAAATGTTATGACGGCGGTTGAAAATAAAGTTTCACCGGTCGTTGGAACTACCGGCTTGAGTGATGACGCAAAAGAACAAATTAGCGCGGCGGCTGAAAAATTTGATACGCCTGTTTTTATTGCGCCTAATTTTGCCATTGGCGCGGTACTGATGATGTTGCTTTCTCAAAAAGTTGCAAAATATATGCCTGACGTTGAAATTATTGAACTTCATCACGATAAAAAACTTGATGCGCCGAGCGGTACGGCTGAACTTACGGCGAAAATGATTTCTGAAGTTCGCCCTTCGCATAAACAAGGACACCCTGACGAAAAAGAACGCCTTGAACATGTACGCGGCGCGGATTTCGACGGTATTAAAATTCACAGTGTAAGATTGCCGGGCTATGTTGCACATCAAGAAGTTATTTTTGGCGGACTTGGGCAAACTTTAACAATTCGCCACGATTCCACCGGCAGAGATTCATTTATGCCCGGCGTTGTTTTGGCGTGTAAAAAAGTTCGCACTCTCAAAGGTTTAACTGTCGGTCTCGATAAACTTTTAGACTAGGTAGTTTGATAGTGAGATAGTTAGATAGTTGGATAGTAAATTACTAACACACTAACACACTACCACACTACAACAGGAGGATTTTTAATGAAAAAAATAAATTTGGCGATAGTCGGAGTAACCGGCGCAGTCGGACAGGAATTTTTGAAACTCATTGAGGAAAGAAATTCAACAATTTAAAAATGCTTGCGTCTTCGCGCAGTGCCGGTAAAAAAATTAATTTTATGGGCAAAGAATACACAGTTGAGGAGACAACCGAAAATTCTTTTGAAGGCGTAGATATTGCGCTTTTCGCAGGCGGCAAGGCGAGCAAAGTTTTTGCACCGGCGGCAGTCAAGGCGGGCGCAGTCTGTATTGATAACTCAAGCACTTTCAGAATGGATCCTGAAGTGCCGCTGGTTGTTCCTGAAGTCAATCCGCAAGCGATTAAACGCCACAAAGGTATTATCGCCAATCCAAATTGCTCAACAATTATAATGGTTATGGCGTTGAAACCGCTGTACGATCTTTCAAAAATCAAAAGAATTGTCGTTTCAACATATCAAGCAGTAAGCGGCGCGGGGCGTGAAGGTATGGACGAATTGAAAAACCAACTTGACGCACTTGCAAACGGTAAGGAAATTGAGCCGAAAATTTTGCCTGTTTCTTCGTTGGACAAACATTATCAAATAGCGTCGAATCTTTTGCCGCAGATTGATATTTTTATGGACAATCTTTACACTAAAGAAGAAATGAAAATGATTGACGAGACGCGCAAAATTATGGAAGATGACGCAATGAAAATCACTGCAACAACTGTCAGAGTGCCGGTTTATCGCAGTCATGCCGAATCAGTCAACGTTGAATTTTTTGACGAAGTGTCAGTAGAATCTGCGCGCGCGGCTCTTGAAAAATTTGACGGCGTTATAGTTCGTGATAATCCTTCAGAAATGATTTATCCGCAACCTTTGGAGACTTCCGGCAAAGATGATGTTGAAGTAGGACGTATTCGCAAAGATTTTTCAGTTGAACACGGTTTAAATTTCTGGGTATGCGGCGACCAAATCAGAAAAGGCGCGGCGTTGAACGCTCTGCAAATTGCAGAATATCTTATTAGGCAATAGGCATCAAGGGCTGTTGAAAAATTCCAAAATCCATAATTAAAAAAAAATCCGCAAAGTGCGGACGGAAATTACTTGCTAAGGGCGTGCGGAAAAGTTGGAGCGACCTTAGGAGAGCACGCTTGCTTCGCAACCGCGCAAGGAGCTTACATACTAAGAGCGTGCGGCAATCTAGCAGCTTTGCGGATTCGTTAACGTCCTTTCTTTTGGTACTTTTTCAACTAAAGAGCATGCCTTGCTACGCAAGCCACGCAGGACGAGCAAAGAAAAGTACATTTCAAAAAGTAAAAATTTTTTAAAATATAGTTTACCAACACGCCCTAAGCAATAGGCAATAGGGGAGAAAAGCTACTGCCTAAAAAACTACCGAAGGGAGAAATTTCTATGGTTAGCGATGAAACCATGATGTTTAGTTTTGGCGTAGAAGAAAACCGCGCCGAAAAAGTTATCAAGACGGCTTATCAAGCAATGACGGAAAAAGGCTATAACCCCGTTCATCAGCTTGTAGGTTATCTTTTGAGCGGCGATCCTGCTTATATTACAAGCCATTTGGACGCCCGCAGTAAAATTCGCAAGGTTGAACGTGACGAACTTTTAGAAGAGTTAGTCAGAACATATCTTGAGAAATTGGAGCAAAAATCTTGAGAAGTTTGGCACTTGATATTGGCGATAAAACAATCGGAATTGCGGCAAGCGATTTATTGAACATAACCGCGCAAGGCGTCAAAACTATCAAACGCACTTCAAGCAAGGAAGATTTGAAACAACTCGGCGAATTAATTTCACAATACGACGCAAAAATTTTAGTTATCGGTTATCCCAAAAATATGAACGGTACCGAAGGCGAACGTTGCGAACTCGTTAAAAAATTCGCAGAAAAAATTTCTAAAATTTATCCTGACATTAAACAAGTTTTTTGGGACGAAAGATTAAGCACGGTTGCGGCAGAAAAAAATTTAATTGCCGCTGACGTAAGCCGCGCCAAACGAAAAAAAGTTATCGACAAAATGGCGGCGGTGTATATTCTGCAAGGTTATCTTGACAGCTTAAATTGAAAGGAAGTATTTTTAATGGCTAAAGAAAATCAAGTTAAAGATTTTGAGAATGAAGAATTTTTTGACGAAAGTTTAAACGAAGATGTTGTAGTTGAAATGACTGACGACGAAGGAAACGTTTACTATTATTCTGAAGAAATGATAATCCCTGTCGGCGATGAAAATTTTGCAATTTTGGTCGGTATTCCGAACGAAGAAGGCGAAGAAGAAGAACACCATTGCCATTGCGGACATTGCGGCGATGATGAATGTGATTGCGACGAAGATGTTATAATTGCGAAAATCGTTTTGAACGCAGACGGCGAAGAAGAATATATTGAACCGACAGACGAAGAATTTGAGGCGGTACAAAGAGCTTACGAACAGTTAATGGCTGAAGCGGACGAAGAGGAATGAAAGTCGAAAAAGTTGACGACAAAAAAAATTCTGATTCAGAATCGGAAAAAAATCCTGAACAAAAAAAAGAGTCTGAAGCAAAAAAAAATTCTGAACCAAAAGAAAATTCCGCGCCCAAAACTAAGAGCGGATTTTCAGAAAAAATTTTGTCGTATTTCGCAGATTTAAAGGAAATGTTCGCTGAACTTTCTCCGAAATATATTCTAACAGTTGCGGCGTCGGTGTGCTTTTGCCTTTTAGTTGTTGCGATAGTTTTAATTTTCGCTGAACCTCATCCGATAGGCAATTCTGCATATAGCGGGAACGTTGATAAAAAAATTCATATCAAAGTCAGCGCGGGAATGACGACCGCCGAAATTGCCGAACAGCTTGCAAATAAAGGCGTTATTTCCAGTAGTTTGAAATTCAGATTTATTTCCCGCGTGCGCGGTTATGATAACCGTATGAAACCGGGCACTTACGTTTTTAGATTCGGTATGTCAGACGAAGAAGTTTTTGAGGAAATTTTGAACGGCTCAAAATATTTGGTGAAATTCACAATTCCCGAAGGTTTTACCGTCAAAGACATTTCCGAACGCCTGTATAATTTGGATTTAACCGACAAGGAAGATTTTTTGAAGGCGGCGGAAAATTTTTCACCGTACGATTATATGAAACGCCCTGAAAAAGTTTTGTACGCGGCGGAAGGTTTTTTATTCCCTGAAACTTATTCGGTTGAAAGTGATTACAGCATTGAAGAAATTTTAGAAATGATGGCGGGCGAATTTAACAAGCGTTTGACTGATGAAATGCGCGGTAAAGCTAAGGAAATGAATTTGTCAATTCACGATTTAATAACTTTGGCGTCGCTGGTTGAAAAAGAAGTGCGCTATACTGAAGATCGCCCTATTGTCGCGCAGATTTTTTTGAAACGCCTTAAATTAAATATGCCGCTCCAATCTGATGCAACTTTGCAATATTTAATGGACGCGCCAAAAGAAGACGTTTCGATTTCAGATACAAAAATTGAATCGCCGTACAATACATATCAAAATGCGGGCTTGCCGCCGGGACCTGTTGCAAATCCCGGAATTGAGGCGATTGAGGCGGTTTTAAATCCTGCCGACACTGATTATTTGTATTTCGTGGCTGACAGGGAAGGACACAATCATTATTCTTACAGCTATGAGGAGCATTTAAATTTGGTTTCCCAATATCGTTAGGTAGTGGTGTAGTGTGATAGTGGGATAGTGGTATAGCTATCGCACTATCTAACTATCCAACTATCCAATTATCCAACTATCCAACTATCCAACTATCCAACTATCGCACTACCACACTATCAAACTATCGCACTACAAACGACCGAAGGGAGTTTTTCAATGGAACTTTTGGCACCTGCAGGAAATTTTGAAAAGTTGCAAGCGGCGTTGACATACGGCGCGGACGCTGTTTATATTGGCGGAAAAAATTTCAGTCTGCGCGCTTACGGCGATAATTTTTCTGAAGATGAAATTTTGCAAGCCGTCGAATATACTCACAAGCGCAATAAAAAAATTTACGTGGCGTCAAATATTTTCGCACACAATGCCGACCTTGACGAATTGGAAAAATATTTTAGATTTCTGGACGGCGCGGGCGTTGACGCAGTTTTAATTTCAGATTTGGGCGTTTTCACACTTGCAAAAAGCGTTACAAAAAATTTAGAGTTGCACGTCAGCACGCAAGCCAACGTTACAAATTATCGCACGGTAAATTTTTTCAATGAACTCGGAGCAAGCCGCGTAGTTTTGGCAAGAGAATTGACGCTTGATGAAATTTTGGAAATTAAAAATAAATCCGCCGCCGAACTTGAAATTTTCGTACATGGCGCAATGTGCATTTCATATTCCGGCAGATGCTATCTTTCGCACTATTTGACCGGCAGGGACGGCAATCAAGGCGCGTGTACTCATTCTTGTCGCTGGAAATATTCTTTAATGGAAGAAAAACGCCCCAACGAATTTTTTGACGTTGGCGAAGATTCGCACGGCGCGTATATTATGAACTCGAAAGATTTATGCTTGTTGCCGTACCTTGATAAAGTTATTGAAAGCGGCGTGGCGTCATTAAAAATTGAAGGGCGAATGAAAAGCGTTAATTACGTGGCGGGCGTCGTCAAGGTTTATCGTGAGGCGATTGACAGCTATTTTGAAAATCCGAAAAAATTTGAAATTCGCACGGAATGGCTTGAAGAACTCGACAAAGTTGCACACCGTCCCTACACTTCGGGATTTTTCATCAGCGACGGCGCACCGACTGAAATTTATGATACGTCGAAACCGAAACGCTCAAGCAATTTTCTTGGAATTGTAAGAGAATTTGACGCGGAAAAAATGGTTGCAACGATTGAACAGCGCGGTAAATTTGAAATTAATCAGCAGGTAGAATTTTTTCAGCCGCACGTCAAAACTTTTCAGCAAAAAATTTCAGTAATGTACGATGAAGACGGCAACGAAATTTTAGCCGCGCCGCACGCTCAACAAATTGTAAAAATTCCAATCTGTCAACCTGTAGAAATTTGGTCGCTTATGCGTTAATATATTCCTGTAACGCTTTTTAGTGAGGTGCTGAAAATGAAAAATTTTTTGAAACAACTTTTTAGCGGATTTAGCGATGGCGATACTTTAACGCCGGTTGACGATGAAAATGCAATTCGCAAATGCATAACCGTTGCGGGACACGTGCAAGGCGTCGGCTTTCGTTATTTTGTCCGTCTTGAGGCGCACAAACTGGGAATAACAGGCTGGGTAAAAAATCTTAATGACGGCAATGTTACAATGGAAGTGCAATGTACGCCGCCCGTGCTTGAAAAATTTTTGGCGCAGATAAAAAAAGGCAACGGCGTTTCAAGAATTGATCAAATGGAAAGTTACGACCTCGAAATTATCAAGGGGGAGAACAAATTTGGAATTAAATATTAACACGAAAAGAATTTTGGTATTGCACGGACCAAATTTAAATTTGTTGGGCACACGCGAGCCGGAAATTTACGGCAGTTTGACATTGAACGAAATAAACGAAACTTTGAGAACGCGGGCGAAAGATTTAGGCGTTGACGAAATAGATTTTTTACAGTCGAATTTTGAAGGCGAATTGGTAGAGGCGATACAAAAAGCGCGTGGGCGGTACGATTTTATTTTACTGAACGCGGCGGCTTTAACGCATTACAGCATAGCCCTGCGCGACGCAATAGCGGCAATTCCCGTCCCTGTAATTGAAATTCATCTGTCAAACGTTCACAAGCGCGAAGAATTTCGTCATAAATCGGTAATTGCGCCGGTTGTACTGGGGCAAATTTGCGGATTCGGAATTGACAGCTATATAGCGGCGTTGGAAATTGCAATTAGAAAACTTCAAGTAGTGTGATAGTTTTGTAGTGGTGTAGTTGAGTAGTGTTGAAAAAGTTTGTTTTAAAATTATTTTCTTAAATTTTTTTCTTTAATTATTTTAATTTAACGTACTTTTTCTTTGCTGCTCCAAAGAAAAAGTACCAAAAAGAAAGGAGCTCTGCCCGTCAGGTTTTTCGCGTTAGAGTAGGTAACAGGTCAGGCGTCCAGCCGCGCTCCACCTTTTACACAGATTTTAATCAGAGACAAAAACAGAGACGGGCTGGGGCGCGGGTAGTCCAACAGAAAGAAAATTGCTAAGGGTTGAGAAATTCCAACTTTCAAAATTTTTTAGTTCGCTTATTCAACAGCCCTAGTAGTTTCCGCTGATTGACAAACTAAATTTGTTGACTAAGAACGAAAAACTAAGAGGCCGCACAGGACGTGCAAAAAGCTCCTTTCTTTTTGGTACTTGCAAAGGCGACGAGTAGGAGCGTTTGCTCTTTGGGCGAGCAAAGAAAAAGTACATTTAAAAATTAAAAAATTTTAAAATAAACTTATTCAACAATCCCCAGTATATTTAAATTTTAAAATGGAATTATTTAACACACACTAAATAAAAAAATTTTGAAAATAGAGGCTAAGAATTTGAGACTTCAAAAATTATATGAAAAAATTTCCGCAGAAGAAATTGACGCCTTAATAATTTACAAACCGGCGAATATTTTTTACTTCAGCGGCTTTCACGGCGACAGCACAATTTTATTAATCGGCAGAGACTTTTTGAAACTGATTACAGATTCGCGTTATATCGAACAGGCTAAAATTCAGGCGAAAAGTTTTGAACTCGTCGAACAGAAAGACGGGCTTTTCAAAAAATTAATCGAAGAAATTAAAAGTTGCGACGCAAAAAAATTCGGATTTGAAGGTACAGTACTGACTTTTGACGAATATACAAAATTGAAAGAAAATTTGCCGAACGTCGAATTAAAATCAGTCGAATTAGATTCACTGCGACAGATTAAAGACGCGGAAGAAATTTCCAATATTCGCACGGCTTGTGAAATTGCGGACAAGGCTTTTACCGAAATTTTGAACTTTATCAAGCCGAATGTTACTGAAAATGAAGTTGCCGCCGAATTGGAATATTTAATGAAAAAATTTGGCGCAGAAAAAAATTCTTTTGATACTATTGTTGCGTCAGGCGTGCGTGGCAGTTTGCCGCACGGCGTGGCAAGCAATAAAAAAATTTTGAGCGGCGAATTTGTTACAATGGATTTCGGCGCAATTTACAACGGTTACTGCTCCGATATTACGCGCACAATTTGCGTCGGCAAGGCTTCCGACAATCAGAAAAAATTTTATAACGCCTTACTTGAAGCGCAACTTCACGGCTTGAAATTTATCAAAAAAGGCGCAAGCGGCAAGGCGGTTGATGCCGCAGTTCGTGAAAAATTGAAAACTTACGACCTTGAAAAATATTTTACTCACGGCTTGGGACACGGCGTCGGTATCGAAATTCACGAAGAACCGCGCCTTAGCCGTTTAAGCAAATGTGAAAGTCTTCAACCGAATATGATTGTTACTGATGAACCCGGCATTTATATTCCGAATGTCGGCGGCTTGCGAATTGAAGATACTGTTTTGGTAACTGACGGCGACGCCGAAACTTTGACGAACAGTCCAAAAAATTTGATTGAAATTGGAGAATAAAAATTTGGCTAAAGTTTTTTCACTGACACTTGAAAATTTTTCTGAAACCGTCGCGCAAATTGACGCCGAACTATTGAAAACTAAGGCTACCAAAAAAGAATCTGCAAACGCGCAACTTCTGCTTGAAGAAACTTTTATGCGGCTAGTGAATATCGGCAAGGCTGAAATCGTCAATGTAAAAATTTCTCAACGTTTTGGCGATTTAAATTTACAACTGGAAAGCGAAGGCGTCGAATATAATCCTATCGTTTCTGTTACAGATTACGACGAAGAGGACGCAGATTATTTCCGCACGATAATTTTAAAAGCCAACGCGCACAAAATGAGTTATACCCGCAAGGGAAATAAAAACCTCGTTACAATTCAAATTCACGAAGACACCAACAAGCAACTGAATTACACGCTGTTTGGATTGATTACGGGCATTATTGTCGGATTTGTTTTAAAATTTACCGCGTCGCCTGAAATTATTTCGTTCTTCAATGATTCAATTTCCGGCACGGTTCAAACAATGTTTATGAACGCGCTGAATATGATGATTGCGCCGGTAGTTTTTTTCAGTATAATCACAGGAATAACCGGCGTAACAAACGCGGCTGACGTTGGAAGAATTGGCGGAAAAATACTTCTCCTGTACTGTATAACAACGATTATTGCAATAATTTTAGGATTGACGGTAGCGCAGATTGCATTTTCATCAGGCTTGCCGCAAGTCGGCATTGTTGAAGGCAAAATCGCCGAACAAGTAGAATTTTCTTTTATCACTATGATTGTAAATATCATTCCAAAAAATTTGATTGATCCAATCATTAACCGTGAAATGTTGCAAATAATTTTCTTGGCTGTACTTTTTGGAATTTGTATAAACAAACTCGGCGACAAATTAAAATTGCTTAGTGATTTGGTAAAATTAATTAATATGCTTGTCTTAACGGTTTTATCGCTGATAATGAAATTTATTCCGCTGATTACATTCTTTGCAATGGCAACATTGATTTTAACTTTGGGAATGGATTCAATAATTTTACTCGGAAAACTTTTGTTAATTTTAGTCTGCACTTATTCAAGCATGTCGATTGTATACTTTTTATTGATTCGGACGTTTGGAAAAATTTCGCCAATGCCGTTTTTAAAAAAGTTGCCGCATTTTTTGCTGATGCCGTTTAGTTTAAGTTCTTCAAGTGCTACGATTCCTTTTACAATGAAATTTTGTACAGAAAAATTAGGAATTGCTCCAAAAGTTTCGTCGTTTTCAATACCAATCGGCTCAACAATAAATATGGACGGCGCATCAATTTTTCATTCAGTAATATTGACAATACTTTTAAAAATGTATGGCGTAGAAATTAATGCTGATGTATTATGCATTTTGGCAATATCCGTTTTCACAATTTCAGTTGGAGCTCCCGGTATTCCCTGCGGCGGAATAGTTATGGCAACAGCAGTTTTGGGAATTTTTGGAGTACCTGCTGAGGCTATTACAATCATTATGGGAATTTTTCCCATTGAAGACAGAATCACTACCACTTCAAATGTTGTCGGCGATATTGCAGTTACCACAGCGATTGCCGCCAATGAAAATTTGTTGGATATGAATATTTATGAACAGCGAAATTAGTGCTTATTGATAAAATCTTGAGTATTGAAATATTTTTATTAGATTTACTTTTCTTTTGGCCGGGTTATGTTGAAAAATAAAAAAATCCGCAAAGTGCGGCGGTGTAGTTGTTAGCTGTTAGTAGATAGTCGGGTAGCAAATTACTACACAACTACTACACTATCACACTACCGAATTACTTTTGTTTTGGAAAAAAGAAAGTACATTTAAAAAATTTTGAATTGTTCAACAGCCACTAGGACGTGTTGAAAAATTATTGGAACTACTGATGATTAGCGAAAAAATTTGTTCGATGAGAACGAAAAACTAAAAGGTCGCGCAGGACGCGCGGCTCAGGCGACGCGTTTTTTTCGCGGACGAAAAAACAGCGTCGCAAAAAGCGTCTTTCTTGCAAATGCGAGGAGTACGAGCATTTGCTGTATCTTTTTCTTTGACAAGACAAAGAAAAAGTACGTTCAATATAAAAATTTTTAAAAACAGAATTATTCAACACACCCTAGCACAAAAAAGTAAGTTCAGTAAAAAATATTCTAAAAAAGAATTTTCTAAAAGCACTTAATAATATTTAGATGAAATCCGCTGTATTGACTAAAATAATTAAAATCGTTAAAATCATTTCAGCAGTCAGACTTCTGCTAAAAAAATGTATTTTTGTAGGGGCGAAGTGGACACGCCTGCAAGAGGTTCACGATACAATATAAAAATTTTTTGGAGGAATTGGACAGATGATTTCAAGTACCGATTTTAGAACAGGTTTAACGATTGAAATTGACGGCAATGCATGGCAAGTCGTAGAATTTCAACATGTAAAACCCGGTAAAGGCGCGGCGTTCGTTCGCACAAAAATTAAAAATGTTGAAACAGGCGCAGTTGTTGAGCGCACTTTTAACCCTAATGAAAAGATGCCGCCTGCGCGCCTTGATACCCGCCACATGCAGTATCTTTACGAAAATGACGGCAGTTATACTTTTATGGATAACGAGACTTATGAACAAATGGAACTTACCAAAGAACAACTTGGCGACGCGCTGAATTATTTAATGGAAAATATGGAAGTCAATTTGCAGACTTTCAAAGGGCGCATTATCGGCGTCAACCTTCCCAATTCTGTTGAATTGAAAGTTACCGAATGTGAACCCGCCGTAAAAGGCAACACTGCAACCGGCGCAACCAAAAACGCTACTCTTGAAACCGGTTATGTTGTTCGTGTACCGCTGTTTATTAATGAAGGCGACGTTTTGAGAATCGACACACGTACCGGAAACTACATTGAGCGCGCCTGATTTTTATAGAAAATTTTTTGAAGGAGTTGAATAGCTATGGCAACATTCAACATAAGAGGCAAAAACGTAGACATCACCCCGAATCTGCGCGAATACGTCGAAAAGCGCGTCGGTAAAATCGCACGCTATTTTGACAGCATTGACGAAATTGCAGTACTGCTTGAAGTCGAAAAAGGTCGCCACATTGTCGAAGTTACCGCTGAAATTCCGCGCGGCGGTCTCGTACTGCGCGGGCAGGAATCTACAGCGGATATGTATTCTTCAATCGACTTGGTTGTTGAAAAATTGGAGCGTCAAATTCGCAAACAGAAAACAAAATTAGAGCGTCGTTTTCGTGGCGGCGGCTTTAAGTCTGAACTTTTTGCAGAAGAGCAAAGACTTCGTAACGAACAGCAACAAGAAGACGAAGCGGGCGAATATCCCGTTGTTAAGACAAAGCGTTTTGTTGTTAAGCCTATGGACGTACAAGAAGCAATTATGCAGATGAATTTGTTAAACCACAATTTCTTTGTATTTCGTGACGGACAAACAGAAAATTTCTGCGTCGTTTACAAGCGCAATGACGGCGCGTATGGCTTGCTCGAATCTGATAATTAGTTTGGTAGTTAGGTAGTTGGATAGTGTGGTAGTTTTGTAGTTTGATAGTAAAAAACTAACCATCTGACAATCTGAACATCTAGCCATCTAAAAAAGCGGCACCTTCCAAAATTTGGAGGGTAGCCGCTTTTTTGTTTTGTAGAAAAATTTTAATGCTGATATATCCAATCCAATAAAATCATAAGTTTTTCTATTATATCTTCAAGTTTTTTAATTTCGGTTTGGTCATTGTCAATAATGATTTTTTTTAAGCTAAGTGGCGTTGCAGTCGCTACTTCCAAAACTTCAAGGTCAAACATACCGGGACCACAAATTCCAGAATTAATAACATCATTAAGAAATTTGATGAGTGAGTTGTATGTTCCAGAGTCTCTGTAATGAGTTCGGGTATAGCGGTGTTTGCGTTTAAAACAGACATCTGAACGAGTAGAACAATATTTTGAAACTGCCAAAGGATCGTTCTTTTTTTCCCTCTTTAACATTTTGGGAAAAAGAATAGGATTATAGTACTTGTTTCTGTAACCGACCCAAGTTAAAATCGTAAAATCAGGAAAATCTTTTATTTCTCCGTGATAATCAATTCCAATTATGTTGATATTTTTATAACTGTCCTGGCTAAAACGCCCAGAAATAACGAGATTTCCGCCGGAGTCTATTGGAATGTTATAAGGCGTTCCGCCAACTATACGAATTCTTATACAATCTTCATTTGGACTGTATTCACCGACAACTTTAACACCAAGAGCATTAGTAACATTTAAAATCGAATTGGAAAATTTTCCTGCCCATACTGCAGGCATTTTCTTTGCCATTTTAAACCACCTCCAAAAAATTTTGATAAAGTTTTATTCGACGTAATCCCCCCCCCCCTTCCTGTCGTAGAAAAAATTTTTTCATTGTCAAGATAAATCATTTTAGGTCGTGTTGAATAATAGAAAAAATGGTAAAATAGCGTCGGGGTGAAAATTTTGAAACGCTATGAATTAACAGATGAACAGTGGGATAAAATCAAAA
>CAJOGS010000043.1 GCA_905234045.1 uncultured Selenomonadaceae bacterium
TTTCTATGGGATTCATTTTATAACAGTCCTTTCAGGACTATCATAAAATTTTTTTCCCTTTTCGTTAAGTTAATGCCATTGCCCAGAATGGGTACATTTTTGTTCAATATTTTATTACTTTTTAGGTAATAAAATATTGATAATGTTTTATTGATATGCTAAAATAAATAAAAATTCCACGAGGTTTAAGAGCCAATGGATATACAATACAAAACAAAATCTTTAAAAGCATTGTGTAAGGATATTCGTAAAGCTACTAAGGCTTTTAACTCTAACGTAGCAGAGAAACTTATTTATGTTATCAATTATATTGAATCTGCTGAAAGTTTAATGGATATTAGAAATTATGCGCCATTTCACTTTCATCAACTAAAACACGATAAAAAAGAATATTGTTCAATTTATCTCGGAAAAAAATTAGGGTATCGATTATTGGTAATTCCTTTATTAAATGGTAAGCCAGCTACTCCAGAAGAAATTTTTTCTTCTACGGCTATTGAAATAAAAATCATTAAAATTGAGGAGGTGAGCAATCATTATGAATAAATTGATTTATAAAAATCTTACAGCTTTTCATCCGGGCTACTATATTAAGGAACTTATTGACGAAATGGAAATGACCCAAAATGAATTTGCCTTGCGTTTGGACACCACAGGAAAAACTTTGAGTCAATTAGTTAATGGTGAGATACCTTTATCTAAAAATCTTGCAGAAAATTTATCTTTAATGACGGGAACTTCAGTTAGTGTCTGGTTAAATTTACAGTTAAAATATGATGAACAATATTGTCTCATAGAATATGAAAGAAAGCTTGACGCCGAGCAAAATCGATTAAAAATGTTGCATTACGATTATTTTGCTGATTACGGATTTGTTGAAAAGTCTTCTGATAAAAAACAACAAGTTAAAGAATTATGTAAAGCATTAAATGTGGCGTCTTTAGGTGTGCTTGAAAAGCAAGATTTGCTTACCGCCTGTAAAACTTCTGTCAATGCAGTAGACGTTAAAAATGTTGTAAATGCCAATGCTTGGATTCAACTCGGTAAAATTATTGCGCGTGATATAAATTGCAAACCTTATTCTCAAGATAATTTACTAAAATCTATTCCAACATTTCGTGATTTAACTCGTGACAATTTATCAGAGGCGTTTATAAAGATTCAGCAAATATTTTTTGAATGTGGCGTTGCTTTAGTCGCACTTCCTTATATGAAAGATTCAGGCTTAAACGGCGCAGTTCAATGGCTAAATAGTAATAAAGCAATGTTATTGATAAATGATAGGGGACAAGATGCCGCTAAGTTTTGGTTCACTCTTTTTCACGAAATAAATCACATCCTTCATAAGAAAACAACTTTTACATACTTAAGTAGCGATAATCATCCCCAAATCTTATCATTAGGAAGAAATAATGAAGAAGAAGAAAAGCTGGCAGACGAATTTGCTAAAAATCAACTTATTCCACCAGTAGCTTATAAAAAATTTATTGCTAATAAAAATTTTTCTTTTTCAGCTATCCAAAAATTTGCTGATGATATTGGTATTGCCGATTATATTGTTATCGGCAGACTAAAACACGATAAATTTTTAGACTGGTCTGCTTTTACAAAAAATCAGCCACATTATCGGTTCATTTATCCAAAGGTTAAAAATTATGAAATCTGAGCAAAAAAATTCTATCAAAAATTTTATTTCACATTGGTCTGGACGTGGCTACGAGAAAGGAGAAATGCAACCTTTTTGGCTTTCTTTTCTTCGTGACGTTTTAAACGTTGCAGAGCCGGAAAAGTACATAAAATTTGAAGTGCCTGTTAAACTCAAGCACACTTCCTTTATTGACGCTTTTTTCCCTGATTCTAAAGTTATCATTGAACAAAAATCTTTACAAGAAAATTTAGAACAAGGTAAATCTCAGTCTGACGGCTCCACTTTAACTCCTTACGAACAGGCTCAACGTTACGGCAGCAGTTTGCCCTACTCTATGCGTCCGCGTTGGATTATAGTTTCCAATTTTAAAGAATTTCTTATCTATGATATGGAAACTTTAACAAATCCTATTAAAATTCTTCTTGATGAATTGCCAGAGAATTTTCACGCCTTCGATTTTCTTGTTGATTCTAATAAAGATAAAATCAAACTTGAATTGGAACTTTCTTTAAAAGCCGGCGAGATTGTCGGCAAACTTTATGACGCTTTGCACCACCAATATTTAAATCCTAATGCCGAAGAATCTTTGCAAAGTCTTAACAAATTGTGCGTCAGGCTTGTTTTCTGCCTTTATGCTGAAAGTGCAGGGATTTTTGGCAAGCACAAAATTTTTCGTGACTACTTGTTAAAAGAAAACAACATACGTCGCGCCTTAATTGATTTATTTCAAGTTTTAAACACGCCGACTGATAAGCGTGATCCTTACCTTGCCGATGAACTTAAAATTTTCCCTTATGTGAACGGCGGACTTTTTGACGGCTCTATCGAAATTCCTAACTTTACCGACGAAATTAAAAATTTGTTACTTGACGAGGCAAGCAGCAATTTCAACTGGAGTGGTATTTCTCCTACCATTTTCGGCGCAGTTTTTGAATCTACTTTAAATCCCGTTACGCGCCGCGCTGGTGGTATGCACTACACCAGTATTGAAAATATTCATAAAGTTATCAACCCGCTTTTTCTGGACAATTTAAAAGATGAATTCAGGCAAATTATTTCGGTTGCTAATCTCAAATTGCGGAAAAAAGCTTTATTGGACTTCCAAGATAAACTTGCTACATTAAAATTTTTTGACCCTGCTTGTGGAAGTGGAAACTTTTTAACCGAATCTTTTATCTGCTTGCGACGTTTAGAAAATGACGTTTTGCGCGATTTATTCGGATCGCAAATTCAACTCGGCGCGTTTCTCAATCCCGTTAAAGTTTCCATTAATCAGTTTTTTGGCATTGAAATTAACGATTTTGCTTGTACCGTTGCTAAAACTGCTCTCTGGATCGCTGAACTTCAAATGATTCAAGAGACTATGGAAATTATTCATCGTGACTTGGATTTTCTTCCTCTTAAAACTTACGCTAATATTGTTGAGGGAAATGCATTACGTCTCGATTGGAAAAATATTTTACCGTCAGACATTAATTTTATTATGGGTAACCCGCCTTTTGTCGGTACGAAATATCAAACTGCCGCTCAAAAATTTGACATTCTCAAACTTTGCAAAGATTTAAAGCCGCTCGATTATGTTACAGGTTGGTTTTTCAAAGCCTCGCAATTTATGGAAAATAATTTGGTACGTTCCGCCTTTGTTTCAACCAATTCTGTCACGCAGGGCGAACAAGTCACGCCTCTTTGGAAAATCTTACAATCGCACATTGATTTTGCTCACAAAACTTTCAAATGGGATTCGGAATCAACCGACAAAGCCGCTGTCCATTGCGTTATCATTGGCTTTAGCGTCGCTGATAATCCCAAGCCCAAATTTATTTTCGACGGCGATAACAAAATTTTTGCCGATAATATCAACGGATATTTACAGGACGCCCCCAATATTTTTATTGAAAAGCGCAAAACTCCACTTGATAAATCTGCTCCCAATATTTTTATGGGCAGTACAATGGTTGACGATGGCAATTTTAATTTTACTCTCGAAGAATTAGAATTTTTTTTGGCTAAAGCTCCTGCCGCTAAAAAATTTATTCGTCCGCTTATTGGCAGTGAAGAATTTATAAACGGCAAGCAAAGATTTTGTCTGTGGTTAGTTGATGTTTCTCCTGCTGAAATTAAAAAAATCTCGTCTGTTTATGAGCGTGTTACAAATGTTCGTGAGTACCGATTAAAAAGCAACCGCACCGGTACTCGTAAAGGCGCAGATATTCCTCAATGTTTTTTGGAAATTCGCCAGCCTGATTCTGATTTTATTTTAATTCCAAAAGTTTCTTCTGAAAATCGTCGTTATATTCCAATAGGCTTTATGGACAAAAATTTTATTGCCCTCAACACCGTTTTAACCGTTCCGAACGCGGGACTTTATGAATTTGGTATTTTAACAAGTTCGATTCATAATGCTTGGATGCG
This sequence comes from uncultured Selenomonadaceae bacterium, assembly GCA_905234045.1. GTDB lineage: Bacteria > Bacillota > Negativicutes > Selenomonadales > Selenomonadaceae > Quinella. The sequence goes on from CAJOGS010000043.1 coordinate 4,061, forward strand.
GGCAGTTGGCGGACGAATGAAAAGCGATTATCAATATTCGGCGTCGATTGTCTACAATAATTTTGTTTGGTGTCAGCCTACCGACGAACAGCGGCGCAAAATTGAAACTACAGCACAGAAAATTTTAGACGCTCGCGCAGTTTTTCCCGATTCTACTTTTGCCGAACTTTACGATGAAAATTTAATGCCTAAAATCCTGCGCGACGCTCACAAAGAAAACGATAACGCAGTTTTGGCGGCTTATAATTTCCCAGCTGGTTTTTCCGAATCTGAAATTGTTGCAGAATTAATGAAGTTGTATAGAATAAAATTTGAATATCCCTAAATTTTTCTCTATCATTGAAAATATAAAATTTTTGGGAGGTATAAATTTGAATACTGAACATCCCCAAGTCTTTATTTCATATGCTTGGAGTAATGAAGTCATTCGTACAAGTACAATAGAACTCGCTGAAAAATTAAGGCACGACGGTGTAGATGTTGTACTTGATATATGGAAGTTAAAAAGCGGACAAGATAAATATGCTTTTATGGAAAGATGTGTAACTGATAAAAATATTACACGTGTTTTGATTATTTGTGATAAAGCGTACAAAGAGCGCGCCGACAATCGACAAGGTGGCGTAGGCGATGAAACAGTTGTCATTAGTCCCGAAGTCTATGGAAATATTGAACAAGAAAAATTTATTCCACTTATTTTTGAATGTGATGAAAATGGAAATCCATTTGTTCCGGCATATCTCAAAGCAAGAAAATACATAGATTTTTCTAATGAAGATAACTATGAAAATGCCTATGAAGAACTTTTACGAACGATATATGAAATGCCACTCAACAGAGAACCTAAATTAGGTAATAAACCTGATTGGCTTACTAATGATGACGTTAATTATAACGAATTGACCTTGCTTACAAAATCTTTAAAAAGAGGTTCCGTTGAAAAACTCTCCAAGTACCAATCAATATGTACAAAGTTTGCCGATACTTTAGTAGATATTTTAAATGACGTTCGTTTCGCTGATGATAAATTTGATGATGAGGACTTAGTAAAAAAAATTTCTAAACTCAAACCTATTAGAGATACTTATTTCGATTTTTTAGAAACCATACTGGAAAGTGAATTTTTTTCGACGGATTTTATCACGAAACTTTTTGAAAAACTTTATAACGAAGTCGGAATTATTGATAAAAATGTTTGCAACGAGTCAACATTCGAGTACTACGATTTTTTTCGGTGGGAATCTTTCATTGGGACAATCGCAATATTGCGTCATTATGAAAGATATTCCGAAATTTATAGCGTATTAAATCATACTTATTTTCTGAAAGAATCTTGGTTTATTCACGCTAAGACATATCCTTGTACATTTATAGAATTTTACAAGTACTTTAAAATACTACAAGAAAGTTATCAAAAGAAACACAACTTGCATTATTTCTCTTTCGCCGCACAATTACTCACTGAACGCGAAAAAAGACCTATTTTGAACCAACAAACACTGGCAGAAACAGATTTATTATTGTATCAGTTATCAACAGTTTTAATTTCAGTTAAAAATAATCCTGTAAATTATGTCACAAAATGGTTTCCGTATATGTATCCTTATGTGAAACGAACTGATTTATGGATTCAGTTACAATCTAAAAAATTTTGCTTAAAAATTCTTCCATTATTTGGAGTGAAAACTATAGACGATTTAAAAGAAAGTATTTCAAGAGCTACTTATGATTCATCTATTCAAATTCGAGGAACTTTTAACGGCGCCCCCAATATTTTGTCTTACATTTCTTTGGAAAAAATAGCTACACTACCATAAACGAACTGATTTTCTAATAGTCACTATCCCAAATAAAAATAAAAAGTGGAAAGTCATTGAATATTAAGTGATTTTCCATTTTTTGTTTTTGTTGCTGTTTTTTAGAAGTTTTTTACATTTCTTGATAAAAGAAAAAATGGCGTCAAATAAAGAAGGCGGGAGTTTTGGCGGGAGAAGCGGGAGTTTTGGCGGGAGTTTTGAAAGCATTTCTCCCGCCTTAATTATTTTTTTCACTTTTAATTTTTTGTTGATGTAATGCCATTTTCTTGGATTGAATTTTCTGACAACGGGAGAAGCGGGAGAAACGGGAGCTTTTCTGTACTCCTTTTACAACACACGTTTTTGGAGTCTTTTTTTTGTCTTTTTACCGTTGTTTTTGAGCAAGTCCAGAAATGTTCCCGTTATTCCCGTTATTCCCGTTTGCCGCGTCATAACGCCATTTGTTGGCGGGAGTTTCATTTTCAATTCTCCCGCCTATTTTCCCGAAACTCCCGCCTTTCGCGTCAGAACAACAAAAAAACTCCCGCCTTAAGTTTTCAAAACTCCCGTTTTCTGAAAATTTAAGCAGAAAGCCTATTAAATCAACGTTTTTTTAATAAGAAAATTGGAATTTAACAAAAATCATCCCCAAAATTTTCTTGTTTAGGTGCGTTTATCCAACCAATACCAAAAAATTGACCTGTATGATTCTTTCCGCCGATTTTGTAAAATACACCATCAATTTTTTCGACCATAGAAGTTAAAGTACGGTCGGACAAGCCACGAGTTTCTTTGGGATAATTTTCTTGTAAGCATTTTAAAAAATCCTTGCGCGAAATAAATAAATTTCTACCACGTTCGCAATGTTCGCTAATAAATTCGTTTATAAAATCTTGTGATTCAAAGTAAGATTTAACGGCTTGTTTCATTTCATTGGATTCAGGCAAGCCGTCTTTGTACCAACGTTGAGCGTGTTCAACAATAAGAGATAACCAACCGGCGCGAGCGTCTGGAGTAAGTAACTGTTGTTTCAACTGCAAATTCGGATTGTCCCGAAAACTTTGCTTAAATTGAATACGCCGTAAACGCCGCTGAATACCCGGATCGTGAACATCACCAATTTCAGGTAAACTATTGCCGCTAAAAAACATAGTATGAGTAGGATTTTCGTGAACTGTATATTCTTCAAAGAGCGGACGAATAGGAATAGGATCATTGCCGCTAAGGAGTTTAATTTTAGCGGCGTCAAGTTTTTCATTAGCAGGAATTTCTTCCGAAATAGAGATACGTTTACCGACAAGCATATTAAAGGCAGTAGTAGCGGCATTAACGTCGTAGGATTTTTGCTTTAAAATTGCGCCCACAGGAAAACTGCAACCATAAGAATTGGCAATATAGAGAACGGACTTAGTAAAAGTACCCTTTCCGTTCCCTCCGTCGCCGTCCATAAAAAGAAATTTTTCCTCATTACATTCGCCGGTAAAGCCATAACCGAGCCACATTAACAGCGCGTGTAAAGTATCTTCATCAGGTTGAATATCGTGAAGAAATTTTTCAACAACGTCATTATGGTAATGGGGACGAAATTCCGCACGAGCCATTTGCGAAAAGTGAGCCATTTCGCCGTTAAACTCAATACAAGGAGCGTGTTGGTAAACTTTACCAGTCTGTAAATCAACAACGCAATTTTCGCAATTCAAAAGATTTTTATGATTGTCCAAATCTTGAGAGCTAATAGTGATTAAAGGATTGTATTTCAAAGTGGTAACAGCAGGGGAAAATTTACGATTATTTTTATAGGCATTAGCAATGTTATCATCAGCAGAAATTTTGGAATTAGCAGAAAGAATATCAGCGGCTTGAGTAATTTGAGGATTGAGAGCAGTATTTTTAGAGTTAGAATTAACAATCCAGATTCCCTTTTTTTCGTCATAGTTAGCCCACTTATCACAGTCAGATAAATAGCGAACAGTATCACCAAGTTGATATTTCAAAATAAGAGCTAAACGACGAGCATTATCAAGATCAGAAGTGCCGGAAATATCACGAAAATATTGCTTATACTGTTCAGGAGTTAAAAATAACTTAGAAGGATTTAAAAGATTCTCATTCTGTTTTCCCGTGATTATTTGAATAGCATTATCCCAAGCGGAATTACAACGCTGAACAATATCAAACATAATTTCCTTTAAACTCTCTTCACCTTGCTGAACAAGAATATTGTTGGCGTCAAGTTTTTCCTCACCGTCAGAAAAGAAATCGAAAGTAGCAGGATAGCCGTGTTGAATGAAATCTTCGGCAAGTTTAGGAGCATTGACTTTGCCAGCCTTGTCATTGTCGAAAAGAATAAGAATAAAAGGTTTTTTCTCCTTATCGGCAAAAATGGAATCAAGTTTTTCAAAGATTTTACTTTTAATATCTTTACCGACAGCCGCGCCTAAAGTAGCAATAGCAACACGATAATTAGTGCCGAAAACTTGATTAAGAGACATCGCGTCAATTTCGCCTTCAACAATTACAAGAATTTTGGTTTGTTCAGTAATGAAATCGACAGCAAAAGGAAGTTTAGTGCCGGAGTGAGGCTTTTCTTTGATATAAGCTCTGTCAGGAACATTATCAAAATTAGAAATATCAACAGTCAGCCGCGCCAAATAATGACTTAAGCCGGTAGGAATAATGATACGAGGAGTAGGCGTGGAATTTGAAATTCCAGTAAGACGACTTTCAATAGTTTGCCAATCGTCAAAATAACCGCATTCGTGTTTTTGTAAAGTCTCAAGAGATAAACCGCGCCACAAATTATTTTCACAACGAGAAATGAAGTCACTGAGATTCAAGCGGCTAGTTTCAATATCGAGTTTAATCAAATCAGATTTAGTAATTTTTTTCTTATTTGAAGTTTGTGTTTCGGTTTCTAAAAAAATGCCGAAGTCAGAACAAGCACGGCGACAAATTTCAACAAAATCAGAACGGGAATCAAGGTTGTAGTATAAAGCAAGAATGGAAATATTGTTGAAAGAACGGTTGCATTTGAAACAGTGCCATTTCCAAATATTATCAATGAATTTCGGTGTAATACCAGTACCGTTTTTACCTTCGCCATTACCACATTCTGGACAAACAAAAGATTTTTCATCATTAGCCAAAGTAAGAGCACCGTGAGCCAATAAAGTTTCCGGCACAATAGAATTAATTTGAAGGATAACGTTTTCAGGGATTGTAAATTTGTTTCCCTTCATTTATAATCATCTCCGTGAATATGACAGTAATAATTTTTAAATATAAAATTGGTTGTCCGCGTAGGCGGACTTCTTTTTTTCTTCATAAAACACCTCCAATAAAACGTAAAAACGACACCCACACTAGTGAATGTCGCCTCAATTTATTGAAAAAGCCGCAAAGCAATAGTATAATCAAAATAACTGAAAGGAAAAAATCCCAACAGCGGCAGTAAAGCCTTCGGGTTTTCAAGTGAATAAGCGAACATTCACTAGACGAGCTCTGCAGTTTTCTCAGGACTGTAGAGCCTTTATTGCATTATATAAAAATGCAAAATAATTATAGCATACAAATATAGCTAATTCAATAAACGAAACAGGAAACAAGGTAAACTATAGAGATCGCAAAAGTTTTTGGTGTCGGAGTTCGTCTTTATCAAGTTCGGAAAGTAAATCCCAGTTAATCAAATTCCAGTCAACGTCCGGCACTTTGGAGAGTTGAAGAGGAACAATACCAGTTTCATCAGTTTTTTTATAGTCAGTATCAGTCGGTTTGGGAGTTTTCCAAGATTGAGGAAGGCATTGAGGCTGGGAATTTTTTTTGAATTGGAGTTTGGCGGAACGGATAACTTCAGTAATATGTTTTTCAACGTCATTGACACCAGTACTTTTAATAAGGTTGTTCATAATTTGTAGAGTTTCATCGAAATTGCCGTGAGTGGCGATAAAAACGCGAACAGTAGCACGATTAACATCGTGACAGTAAGCGGTAAAAGTTTTTTGCCAAAAATCAATGGCTTGGTCGATATGATGCCGCCAAGAAGTAGGAACAGCAGAATATTTAGCAGTATCTTGTTCTAGTTTTTTTAGTTGATGAAGAAAATATTTCAAATCGGAATTAGTTTGAGAGTCATCACGACGTAATTTTTGAATATCGTCTTTAAGGACATCAATTTTAGCGACAGCCTTAATGCCTTGCTCAGCCATATTTTTGAGAGTAATAAAATCTTGAGTAGGAAGTTGAACATTTTCTTTATCTTCGGAAGTAAAAATAACGCCGGAAGTTGCGTAATGAACTGATTTATTTATCTGTTCGATTTTTTGTTGGGAGATGTCAGCAGTATTCAAATCATCAGTAAAAACAGCTACTTTAGTTTTTGCCTGTGTAGCTTTAAATTGTTGAAGAGGAAGATATTTTTTAGAATGATGTTCTCCGCGCTCCAGACCGTAGTGGGAAGAAACGGCAAGATGAAAATCAGTTTGTAATTGTTCTAAAGTTTTGGGAGAGAAAAGAATTTTTGCGGAAAGACGCCCGTCTGGAGTAATTGGGACAATACCGACGTGAATATGAGGATTAGATTCGTCAAGATGACATTGACAGTACATCACATTTTCTTTGCCATAGCGATTTTGGAAGAAGTGAAGAGCATCAGAAAAATATTGCTCACGTTGTTCGATGTCAATATTAAGCATAAAATCAGAAGATGCGCTTACAATAATATCTTCAAGTCCTACGGCGTCCGAACGAGGATGCTTTTTAAGATTGAGTTGTTTAATACGAGAATTAACGCGGCTAACTAAATGGTCTGGTGTTAAATTCTCGATACAATAATTTAAATGAGAACGAGACAAATCAATATTAGGATTAGTTTTAACGCGTTCACGCTCTTGCAAGTGACGGCGAATGCCGCCAATGCCATTAAGTTTAACTTTGCCAGCAATAATTTGTTGGAATGCCATAAAAAAATACCTCCTAAAAGTTGATACAAGAAATGTAGCACAAAAGGAGGCGAAGAAAATCTTATGTTTTTGCAAAATCTATTTAATAGGTATATCTCGTTATACCTGACTGCGTCAGGTACGAGCTCTGCGAGGCTAAAAAATGTACCCAGAATGGGCAATGCCATTAACTTAAGCGACACGGTAATTAAAGCTAACTGGATAAATGTAACGGCAATTTCGTTGAAAGAGTCGGTTGTATCTTATCGGAT
>CAJOGS010000044.1:0-7197 GCA_905234045.1 uncultured Selenomonadaceae bacterium
AATTACGCCATAAGACCGCAAGCGTAACCTGCAATACCGATAATGAAAAGTCCAACGATAATCGTTAAAGCGTTGACGCCTTTTTTGAGGAGGTACATACAAGCAAAAGTCATCAACAGCGGAACGATACTCGGCATTAAACTGTCAAGAATTGATTGCAAAGTAGTTACAACGTGTTCACCGGCTGAATTGTCGTATTCAGAAATGACGAGCGGCATATTAACGCTTGTCCATTTCGCAACGAGTGCGCCCATAACGAACAAACCGAGAACTGATGAACCTTCAGTAAGGAAACGCATTTGACTGCCGCCGATATTTTCAACCAATGCAGTACCGCGTTCATAACCGTATTTAACGCCGTACCAGTGAGTAGCAAGACGAATAGCATTGAAACCGATGAAGAAAATCAACGGACCAAGCAAAGAACCTGTGAGAGCAACGCCTGCGCCGAGTGCCGCAAGAACAGGGCGAAGTGTACCCCAGAATATAGGATCGCCGACGCCCGCCAAAGGTCCGATCAAACCGACTTTAACGCCTGAAAGTGTAGCTTCGCTGATTTCTGCGCCGTTAGCTTTCTTTTCTTCCATTGCGCCGATAATACCCATAATCGCCGCCGCAACGAATGGTTGAGTGTTAAAAAATTCCAAGTGACGTTTGAGAGCTTTTTTAAGTTCATCACCGCTGTAAACTCTCTTCAAAATAGGCATCATTGCAACGCAAAAGCCCATAGCCTGCATACGTTCAAAGTTGAACGAACCGAGCAGGAAATTTGAGCGTACAAACACCCAGAATAAATCGTCTTTTGTAACTTTCTTTTCTGCCATTTCGTTCGCCTCCTTACATTAAGTCAGAATCGTCAATATCGTCGCCTTCGACAGCAGACCCGCCGCCGGTTTTAGCCGCTTCTTCGATATTGATATTCTGTTGCATTGTTTGGATATGGAAGTATGCACAAATTGCGCCGATAGCACCGAAACCAATAAGGTTAACATCAGTGAAGACTGCAAGAATAAAACCTAAGAAGAAATAAACCATAAGTTTTCCTGCGTCCATAAGATTAATAACCATTGCGTAACCTACGACAACGATAAAGCCGCCGGCGACTTGCAAGCCGCGTGTAATAACTTCAGGAATTGAATTGAGCGCGTCATTAACAGTGTCAGTACCTGCAACCATGTAAATTGCAACTGAAGGAAGCGCAACGCGCAAACCTTGTAAAAGCAAGCCTGCAACGTGGCACATTTCAATGCCGCGACAACTGCCTTGTTCGGCGTATTTATCCGCCAAATGTTGGAAGAAAACCGTAATGGTACGAACGAAAATAGTTAAAACTTGACCTGCCGCCGCAAGCGGAACAGCCAATGCGATACCTGCACCAATACTTTGATGCCCGACAATAACCAAAATAGTTGAAACGACTGAAGCAAGAGCCGCGTCAGGAGCCATAGCTGCGCCGACGTTCATCCAGCCCAACGCCATCATTTCAAGTGTACCGCCAAGAATAATACCTGTTGTCATATCGCCCAAAACTGCGCCTGTCATTGTACAAGCTATAACCGGGCGATGGAATTGCATTTCGTCCAAGACTGATGCAAAACCTGTTATCATTGCAACTATAAACAATAATACCAGTGTCATAACGTGGGACACTCCTTTCATTTTTTGACGATGGGAGAGTTCAGGAAAAATCCTGCCCACTCTCCCCGCGTCCGGTATTTATAAAAAATATCACCAAAGACCTTTTGCCTTCAAAGCGTCAACAACATCAACTTTGCTGTCGTTTGCAAGTTTACGCAATTCGACTTCGATGCCCATGTTGACGAGTTCTTTTAAAGATTCGACATCTTTGGGGCTGACGCCGACGGCTTGAGAAATCATAGTATCGCCGTCTTTGAAAGTTTTGCCGCCGAGATTGACGGACTTGAAGGGGATACCGCCCTTCACTGCACGAACAACGTCAGTAGGATTCGTGAACAAGAAAAGAGTTTTAAAGCTGTCGTATTTCGGATTTGCATAAGCCTCGCAAGCCTTATCAACTGAAACAACATAGCCTTTGAGTCCGGGCGGAACAACCTGAAGCAAGAGTTTCTTGCGGAGTTCGTCCTTTGCAACTTCGTCACTGACGCACATAATGCGGTTGCAGCCTGTGACTTTTGACCAAACTGTTGCTACTTGTCCGTGAATCAAACGATCGTCGATTCTGCAGAAAGCAATTTCCATAAAAATACCACCTTTCTAAGTTTGCCGCGCCACTTCAACGCGGCTAAAAATGAACCTCTAAACAAATGCAGTATATAACAGCAAGAAAAATTTTTCAATATCTATAACATAAATAATAAAAAATTTTTATGATAAAGTTCAGCCGTTGTTGTATAATAAATTGGGGTGATAATTTGAAAACTGAAGACACAATCAGCGCAATAGCAACGGCGATTGGCACGGCGGGAATTGGCGTTATTCGTATGAGCGGCGAAGATTCCGTTGAAATTGCGGACAAAATTTTTGACAGAGACTTAAAAAATGCACAAGATCGGCGAGTTATATTTGGACACGTGAAAAATTTTGCGGGCGAAATTATCGACGAGGCAATTATTTTGATAATGCGTGCGCCACATTCTTACACTAAAGAAAATGTAGTAGAGATACAATGTCACGGCGGCACGGCGGCACTTCGTGAAGTTTTAAGTTTGACATATGAGGCGGGCGCACGTCCTGCAGAACGCGGCGAATTTACAAAACGCGCTTTTTTGAACGGCAGATTAGATTTAACTCAAGCGCAGGCAGTTTTGGACGTTATACAGGCGAAAACTTCAACCGCGTTGAGCGTTGCACAGAATCAACTTTCAGGCAAAACTTCAAAAAAAATTCGTGCGATACGCCAAAATATTTTGGAAGTGTTGGCGCACATTGAGGCGTTAATTGATTTTCCTGAAGACGATATTGACGCGGTTTTCATTGATGACATTGACAAAAAAATTTCTGCGCAGATTGATGAAATTAAAATATTTTTGGACAATCAGAAAAGCGGGCGAATCCTGCGCGAAGGATTGGAAACTGCGATAATCGGTAAACCGAATGTCGGGAAGTCCAGCCTGTTAAATTTTTTGGTGGAAGATGAACGCGCTATTGTAACAGATATTCCCGGTACAACCCGTGACAGCATTGAAGAATTTGTAAATATCGGCGGCGTGCCGCTGAAAATTATCGACACGGCGGGAATCAGAAATTCTGATAATCCCGTTGAACAAATTGGAATTGAACGCGCCAAAGATTGTGCAAGTCGCGCAGAATTAATCTTTGCACTTTTCGACGGTTCAAGGGAACTTTCAGACGAAGATTTTGAGATTTTAAAAATTATTGACGGGCGCAACGCAATTATTTTACTGACAAAAGCAGATTTGCCGCAGGTTATAGACACTTCGCAATTTAAAAAATTTATTCCAATTTCAGTTAAAAAAAATTTGGGCGTAGAAAAATTTTTGTCGGCAATTTCTGAAAAAGTCGGAAACGTCAATACCGAAATGAATTTTGTACGAGATGAACGCGAGGCGGATTTATTGCGCCGCGCCGTGAAAAATCTTGAAGAAGCGCGCTTAACTCTGCAAAAAAATATCGGCATAGATTTTATTTCTATCGACTTGCGGACGGCGTTGGAACTTTTGAGCGAATTAACGGGCGAATCTGTTACAGAAGACGTTATCAACGAAATTTTTTCAAAGTTTTGCATCGGTAAGTAGGGACTGTTGGTAAATTAAAAATGGGTTTAGGAACCCGGCGCGCAAGGACGCGCGCCGCCGCCATTGATTAACTAAAGAGCATGCCTTGCAAGCAAGCCACGCAGGATTGAATCTCTGGCGGAATTAAACGTCTTTTCTTTTTGGTAGTTTTTCTTTGGACAAGCAAAGAAAAACTACATTTAAAAAAATAAAAATATTTTACAAAAATATAAACAGTCTAAAATCGACTTTACCTACACGCCTTAGAATTTTTGACAAATCTAAAAAATTTTTTTAAAATCCTTGAGAGGTGATAAAAATGACAGCATTAAGACTTGAGGCAAAAGATTTAGTTGACGATGTTCCGGAAGAAAGATTATCTGACTTTGTATCAATGATAAAAAATTTCTTGAAGGCGGAAGACCCTTTCTACAGCGAAGAAAATCAAAAACATTTGGAAAAAGTTATTGACGATGTAAGACACGGCAGAAATATGACTCAACACAATTTAATTGAGGTGGATTAATGAATTTTTATTGGCACGATATCGCGTGGGAAGATTATTTATACTGGCAAGCACAAGACAAGAAAAAATTGAAAAAAATTAATGACTTGTTGAAAGATGTTGACCGCAACGGCTATAAATGCAAAGGCAAGCCGGAGCCGCTGACAGGAAAATATTCAGGTTTTTGGAGTTTACGAATTGACAAAAAAAATCGTCTGATTTTCAGAATCAATAATGGAATGGTTGAAATTGCAGAGTGCAGAAGTCATTATGGCGATAAATAAAAAAAGTCCCTTCGGCGCAAGTCGCGGGGACTTTTTTTTATTCTGTACAATTTCTTGAAAGTATGATATAAATTTTGTACTAGGGCGTGTTGGTAAACTTTTTTTAAAATTTTTTTGAATGTACTTTCTTTTTGCATTGCGAAAAAGAAAGTACCAAAGAAAACGCTAGCCGCGCATACTGCGGTCACATCACGTGACCTGCGCGCGGCGGCAATGTGAGCGCGCGTCCTTGCGCGCACCAACTTTATTGTTCTTAGTCTACTTTTTTTTATTACTTTACCAACAGTCCTTAAAAAATATAGAAATAAGGTAGAGAAATGTTTGTAGCCGGAAAATATGATGTAATAGTAATTGGAGCGGGACACGCCGGAATAGAGGCAGGATTGGCGGCGGCGCGTCTCGGCTGTAAAACTTTGCTTACAACTTTATCACTGGAAAATTTGGCGATGATGCCTTGCAATCCTTCAATAGGCGGCAGTGCCAAAGGGCATTTGGTGCGGGAACTTGACGCACTCGGCGGCGAAATGGGAATTATTGCCGACAAAACTTGTATTCAATTTCGCACACTTAACACGGGTAAAGGTTTTGCAGTTCAAGCCCTGCGCGCTCAAGCCGACAAAAAAATTTATCAAGCCGAAATGAAAAAAGTTTGCGAAAATACGCCGAATTTGGATTTAAAGCAACTGCTGATTGAAAATATTTTGGTTGAAGAAAATAAAATCGTCGGCGTAACCTGCGAAACAGGCGAAACATTTTTGGCAACGGCGGTAATTTTGGCAAGCGGTACATATTTAAGCGGCAGAATTATTATCGGCGAAAGTATTTTTGACGGCGGACCAAACGGACAACGCGCCGCAACTAAACTTTCAACCGCGCTGAAAAATTTGAATGTTAAACTGATGAGATTTAAAACTGGTACACCTGCGCGAGTTGACGCCCGCACTTTGGATTTTTCAAAAATGGAAATTCAACGCGGCGATGAAGGTATGCAAAATTTTTCGTTTATGACTGATACGCCGGTTGACAATAAAATTTGCTGTTATCTGACATACACAAACGAACGCACGCACGAAATTTTGAGAAGAAATTTACACCGCGCCCCAATGGCGAACGGTATTATTGAAGGCGTGGGACCGCGTTATTGCCCGTCGATTGAATCAAAAATTATTCGTTTTCCCGACAAGGAACGCCACCAACTTTTTTTGGAGCCGGAAGGCTTGAATACAAATGAATATTATGTACAGGGAATGTCAACTTCAATGCCGGCTGATGTTCAAATTGAATTTCTGCATACAATTCCCGGACTTGAAAACGCTAAAATAATGCGGCACGGTTACGCCATTGAATATGATTGTATCGACCCGCTGCAATTAAAGCCGACGTTGGAATTTAAAACCATTGCAGGATTTTTTTCTGCAGGACAATCTAACGGCAGCAGCGGTTACGAAGAGGCGGCGGCTCAAGGTTTAATGGCGGGAATTAACGCGGCGGCACTTGTTAAAAATTTTGAACCGCTGATTTTAAAACGTTCTGAAAGTTATATCGGCGTTTTGATTGACGATTTAGTTACAAAGGGAACTGCCGAGCCTTACCGAATGATGACTTCTCGCGCAGAATACCGCCTTTTGTTGCGTCAAGATAATGCTGATTTACGTTTGACGCCGCACGCAATTAGAATTGGGCTTGCGTTGCCTGAACGTGTTCAAAAATTTGAAAACAAACTTGCTGAAATTAATCTTGCAAATGACGCACTGAATAAAAAAATTACTCCCAGTATTGAAGTCAATCAGAAACTTTCAAGCGTCGGTATTGATGAAATAAAATCTGCAATGCCGCTTTCTGAACTTATGCGCCGCCCCAATGTAAGTTATGAAAAACTTTCTGCGATTTTTGACTTGCCGAAAATTTCAGCATTTGCCGCGTCGCAGGTTGAAATTTCTCTGTTTTACGAAGGTTACATAAAAAAACAATCCGAACTTGCCGACAAACTCGACAGACTGGAAAATAAAATTATTCCTGCCGACATTGATTATAATTCAATGCAAAATTTGCGCGTTGAGGCGCGGGAAAAACTTTCAGAAATTCGCCCGCGTTCGATTGGACAGGCAAGCAGAATTTCCGGCGTTTCGCCTGCCGATATTTCGGTTTTAATTGTTTGGCTTGAAACTTTCAAATAAAGGTCGGAGAATAAGGATTAGTGCGTGTTGGTAAACTAGTGTTAAAAAAATAGCGAAAAAATTTTGCTGACTGAGAACGAAAAAATAAGATGCCGCGCAGGACGCGCGGCGCGGGCGGCGTGCGAATGAGCGTGAAGCGAATTAACGCCGCAAAACGCCTTTTCTTTTGTTACTTGCAAATGCGAGGAGTACGAGCATTTGCTTTTGTGGCTTGGACAAAGAAAAGTAAATTTAAAAATAAAAAAATCTGAACATAGAACTATTTTAAAAATGATTTTTTCAACACGACATAGATAATAAGTATTAAGGATTATGGAATTAAAAATATCTTGAAACTTTAAATTAAACTAAATATAATAACTTTGTAAGTAGGAAAAGTGATAGCGGCTAGTTTCTCAATTCCCTAATCCCTAGCCCCTAATCCCTATTCCCTAAAAATCGAGAGTAAATGCTCTTATTCATCACATTTGCAAGGGAGATTTTTCAATGGATTTTGGTGCAATGGATATTTCAGT
>CAJOGS010000044.1:7226-18169 GCA_905234045.1 uncultured Selenomonadaceae bacterium
GTTGCCCCAACTATTTATTATGGACTTTACGCCCTGCAACATCGCGGACAGGAAAGCGCAGGTATTGCAGTTACCAATACTTTCGACGGCAAAGACAAAGTACTCTGCCAAAAAGATTTGGGGCGCGTAAATCAAGTTATCAATGAAAAAATTTTAATGGAGCTGAAAGGCAATTTGGGAATTGGACACGTTCGCTATTCGACGGCGGGCGGCTCCACCCGTGAAAATGCTCAACCGTTAGTGTTGGCTTATATCAAAGGTACTTTAATGCTGGCACATAACGGCAATTTGGTAAATACTCCGCAACTGCGCAGGGAATTGGCTATGAACGGCGCAATTTTTCAAACTACTACCGACACTGAAACAATCGCTTACCACATTGCACGTGAAAGAGTTCACGCCGAATCAGTTCAAGACGCCACTGTTAAAGCGTTGCAAAAAGTCAAAGGTTCATATTCTTTGGTTATTGCAAGCCCAAGAAAATTAATCGGCGCACGCGATCCCTTTGGTTTTCGCCCGTTGGTTATAGGCAAACTCGATAACGCCTATATTTTTACTTCTGAAACTTGTGCACTTGAAACAATCGGCGCGGAGTTTGTTCGTGACGTTTTGCCCGGCGAAGTCGTGACAATTTTACCGAACGGCGAAATTAAATCTGATATGACTTTGGCGATTGAAAAAGAAAAAACGGCGCGTTGCGTCTTTGAATTTATTTATTTCTGCCGTCCTGACACAAATTTTGACGGCAGGAGCGTAACGAAGGCAAGAATTACCGCCGGAAAAATTTTGGCTAAAACTCATCCTGTTGAAGCAGATTTGGTTGTCGGCGTTCCCGAATCCGGAAATATGGCGGCTGTCGGCTATTCTATGGAGTCCGGCATACCTTACGGCATTGCCTTTACAAAAAATACTTACGTCGGCAGAACTTTTATCAAGCCGAAACAATCAACCCGCGTTAAAGCCGTCAAAGTTAAATTAAGCGTCCTGCGCGACGTGGTTAAAGGTAAGCGAATTGTTATGATTGATGATTCGATTGTGCGCGGCACTACAAGCAATCAAATTGTAAATATGCTCCGTGACGCGGGCGCAAAAGAAGTGCATATGCGCGTATCTGCGCCGCCGTTTTATCACCCGTGCTATTTCGGCATTGATATTCCGAGTGAAGATCAATTAATCGCAAGCGGGCGCACGGTTGAGGAAATTTGCCAATATATCGGCGCGGATTCGTTGGGATATTTGCCGCTTGAATGTTTAAAAGATATGGCGGGCGGCTTGCCGATTTGTGATGCTTGTTTCAGTGGAAATTATCCCATTGCGCCGCCGGTTGAAGATATTCGCGGCGATTTTGATAAATAGTTTTGTAGTGGTGTAGTGGTGTAGTAATTTTACTACCGCACTACAAAATTAATAAACTATCTCTGTAATGCGGTAGCGTAGTATCAATTTGCTACACTGCCACATTATTTTTTTGCAATACAAAATAAAATTACTTTAAAAAATTCAGCAAGAAAAATTTAAAACTCTAGTGCGTGTTGAAAAATTGATTTAACTTGCTGATTCACGAATTAAATTTTGTTCGATGATAGCAAAAAAGCGTCTTTCTGGCAAAGGCGAGGAGTACGAGCATTTGCTGTACTTGCAAAGACGACGAGTAGGAGGATTTGCTCTTTGACAAAACAAAGAAAAAGTTCGTTCAAAAAATAAAAACTTTCAAGAAAAAATTTAAAAACAGAATTATTAAACACGCCCTAGAGACTGTTGGTAAACTCGATTTTAGAATTTTTATTAGTGCGTGTTGAATATTTCAAAAAATTATCAAGTTGGAATTTCTCAACCTTTAGCAAATTTCTTTTTGTCAGTTTACCCGCGCTCCGGCCCGTCTCTGTTTTTGTCTATGACGGTCAGCAGCGTCTTTCTTGCAAAGGCAACGAGTAATTTTGTCAAGACAATTAAAAAGTACTTTCAATAAAAATAATTCAAGAAAATAATTTAAAAACAAACTTATTCAACACGCCCTAATATAGCTTATAAAAAAAATAAAAAGTGTCTAGTAAATAAAAAAAGTGCTGATAAAAATTTTGACAAAATATTATATAATATTAAAGTATACTCTCACACGAATCAGCAAAAAAATTTTTACGTGTGAACTAAAAAAAATTTTCAAAGGAAGTGTATTTTATGACTCCACAAGAAGTAATAAAAAATTTTATGGCGAGACTCAATAATCACGGATATTCAATTTCCAACTCCAACGCCACAACAATATTAGATGCCGCAATTCACGCTTCATCAAGATATGCAAACATTCAAGAAGTTATTGACGCAATGAAAAAAGATCAACAAACGGCAGAGATTTTAGCAATTCAAACGATTGTTGACAAAGTTTTGAAAAAAGATACAGACTGGTACTTCGAAAATTGTTGCGAAAAAGTTGACGAAAAATATTATTTAAAACCTTGGTCAGAAATTGAAAAGACATTGAACACGGCAGGGACAAATTTAACTATTGATGATGTACGTGGTTATACCTTCGCTACGGAATATACCAGTCTTTCAAATGTCATCAAAGAATTTACTGCAGAACTTTTCCTTTTGTCGTATTGCGGTATTAATTTGAATCATGCTTTTTATATTAACAAAGACGGCAATGTAGTTTACAAAAACCTTACAAATAATGTAGATATCGGCACAATTACCGGCAGTGATTCAAATATTGTTTATAAAGCTGAAGGTTTTGGTAATGATAACTGGGAAACTATTTGCACTCTTTTAAAAAATAAACCCGGCGTAAAATTTGTAACCGAAAATGGCAAAGTTACCTCTATTGTCATTGGTACAGGTGAAGAAAAAACTGCTGACAACATTGTCCCTGAAGATGAAGATGCAACTTTTTCTCTTGAAGATTTGAAAATTGATTCTGAAGGTTATCTTTATTTTGATGTAAACGGTTTGAGAGTCAGAATCATCGGCAAACGTGAATGGGTTGACGCAACAACTTATAACGTTACCCAAACATTTACAAAAGAAAATTTTGACAGTTTGGAACAACATCAACAAGTTATTATCGCCGGTCTTTATAAATGGTGGGTTGAAGAATCACTTAAACTTAATGCGGAATCTTACAATCTTACTTTTGGAGACACAGGCGCAACCGTCAATCAGATTGATATTTATTTTGAAAATAACGAAGATGATACCCTCGCTTATGTTAATCCAATGTCAAGAAATTTATTCGACGGCGAAACTTATAAGTTAGAGTTAGTCATTAACGAAAAATTTTACACCGATTTGACAAATGAAAATAATTACAATGGTGAAGTCAAAAATTCAACAAGTTATCTTGACAGAACATTGGCGCACGAATTTACACATGCACTTATGGCGGCTAATGTCAACTACCTTAACAATCTTCCAAAATTCATCAATGAAGGTATTGCAGAATTAACTCGCGGTATTGACGATATACGCGGGGCAGACATTTTCAGAATTGCTTACGATTCAGATTTGCTTGCCCAAAGTTTAGATACGACAAGATTAAGCAACGCTTTAATTTCAGATTATTCCGCCGGTTATATGTTCCTGCGTTATTTTGCTCTTAATGCCGCCGAGCAAACTTTAAATTCTCCGGCATTTGGTGAAATTGAAGTAGATGTTGACTTCAAAAAATTAGAAGAATCCTATGCCAATTCAGAAGGCGGCAATTTATATACGAAAAATTACATTATCATTGACACAGCATTAAATCAAAATAATCTTGAGCCGACTAATCCGGAGATTTTCGCAGTAACAGAAGAAAATTTTAAAAAACTGAAACAGCTTGAAAAAGAAGGGACATCTGCAAGCAACTATATCATCATTGGCACAATAACCAAAGAAATAACCGGTTATTCTGATCCCGAAAAAACTCAACCAATTTACAATTACTACTACACTGTTACAGACATCGCCGTTAAACAGAATGTTCAACTCGGCGGCGCAATTACTGAAATTCACGGCGTCAATGCAAATACCAAAATTACAGGCACAAACGGCAATGACAGCGTTGACATTAATGAAGGCAATACCGATGTTAATACAGGCGCAGGTGATGATCTCATTTATGTCAAGGGACAATATGCCAATATTAACGTCGGCGAAGGCAACGATGAAGTTGATATTTTTGAGGGCAGTCATCACAATATTAATTTGGGAAACGGCGATAACACATTATTCATTAACGGAAACCCCAATTACAATAGTTTATATAAAATTTTCCTTGACAGTCATTACAACAACAATATCACAGGCGGTACAGGTCAAGATATTATCACAGATGTACGCTATTATTACGTAGACAAAGAAAATTACGGTCATTCTTATGATAATGTTTATTATTATTACAACAATGAACTTTATAAGGCAATTTATAATGAAGATTATCTTATTAACTATCCCGGAGGGCAATATTACGCTACTTATGATAATGAAAATTTTATACCTGTTACGCCATATGATTTCTATCAATTCAATTACAATTCGCAAATGGATTTGGGCGACGGCGGCGATATAATTAATTTGGCTGCTGTTTATGACAGCACAATTCAAACCGGCGCGGGCGATGATACTATTATAATTTCAGAAGCCGGAAATGTTTTGATTGACGCGGGCGCAGACAATGACGTTATTGAATTTTTCGGTTCAAACAACTCCATTATCGGCGGCGCGGGCGATGATACAATTACCGAATATAAAGGTCAAGGCGCGGGCAACAATACTTTTATCTACGATTCTGATTTTGGCAACGATACAATAGTCGGCTTTATGTCTACAGACAGAATTTGCCTTGCGTCAGGTTTCACTTATGAAATTTCTGAATCAGGTACATCATACATAGTTACAGTTAAACAAGGCGAAACTGTCAAAGGCACAATCACCATTACACCGGCAGAAGGCGAAACTTTCAGCGAAGTAAATTTTGCTAAATTTCCTGATAATCTTGAAACAGAAAAAGATTCTGAAGGAAACACTGTTTATTTAATTAAAACTGTTGAAGATATGAAAGCGTTTGCAGATTATGTAAACAAGAACGGCGACGGCAACTACTGCACGGGCAAAAAATTCAAACTTGCAAACGATATTGATTTTGAAAATAAAAACTACACGCCTATCGGAATGTTTGATACGCCTTTCGGCGGTATATTTGACGGCGGCGGGTATACTATCAGCAATATTAATTGCGAGGTTGAATTAGCTTGCGTTGGACTTTTCGGCGCAATTTCAAATAATTCTGCGATCCAAAATTTAAATTTGAATAATTGCAAATTCAAAAATATTTTAGACGATACCGCATACAATATTTTTAGCGGCAGTATTGTCGGTGTGAACAACGGCACAATAAGCAACTGCCATATCACCGAAGGAACTGTCAGCAAAGACAACAAATGCAACTCAACATACATTGGCGGCATTGCAGGTCAAAATAACGGCACGATTGAAAACAGTTCGTACGTTGGCGAAGTCACCGATTCAGGCACTGTTAACGAATATCACGAAGTCGGCGGCATTGTCGGTTTCAGCAATGAAAGCAATGCGAAAATTAAAAATTGCGTGGCTCAAGCCGTCGTTCAATGTACTTCAGAAGACGATAAACCAAAATATGTAGGCGGCATTGTCGGTAACAACTATCTATCAGAAATCAGCGACAACTTATTTGTCGGCAAAGGCGAAAACGCACTCGGCAACAAGGGTACTCGTGGAGCAATCGCAGGAGCCAACGGCGGCAAATTAGAAAACAATTTCTACGCCAACACAGAAATTGGCGGCGTCAACGGCGCAGATATTGAAGGCGGCACTGCGCCGACTGAAACATTTACAATCACATTGTCTGCAGGCGTTCAAGTTACAGGCGCGGGAAAACTCGAAAACAATCAATATGTTTGTTCGGCAGCTTTTCCTGTTACAATTTCCAATTTCCCGAGCGACGGACAAATTTCATTCCCGCAAGGTTGCAGTTATTCTTTCAACGGCTCAAAAATTACGCTCAACCAAATTGAAACTGTTGACGGCAAAGTTACTGAAACTGCCATTGGCACAATTACAGTTGAAATGTCAGAAGAAGGCAAAAAATTCGACGCGGGCAAAAATATTGACTTCCTCGCAATGCTTGACACTGAAACAGATGAACAAGGCAACCCTGTATATCTGATTGAATCAGCCGGGCAAATGGCGAATTTGGCGGCGTATGTCAACGCGGGCAATTCTTGCGCGGGCGAAAAATTCAAACTTGCCAACGACCTTGATTTTGAAAATAAAAATTACACGCCTATTGGAATGTTTGATAATCCTTTTGGCGGAACATTTGACGGCAACGGACACAAAATCAGCAACATTAATTGCGAGTTTGAATTAGCTTGTGTTGGTCTTTTCGGTGCAACTTCCAACAATGCTATAATTCAAAATGTCAATCTGAATAACTGTGAATTCAAAAATATTTTAGACGATACAGCCTACAATATTTTTATCGGCAGTCTTGTCGGTGTGAATAACGGAACAATCAGCAACTGCCACGTCAACGGCGGAAATATCGTCAAAACCAAAAATTGTAAAAATTTGTATATTGGCGGCATTGCAGGTTGGAATAATAAAACCATTGAAAACTGTTTATTTGAGGGAGAAGTTATTGATTCCTGCACTGTTACCGAATATCACGAAGTCGGCGGCATTGTCGGTTTGAATAATGGTAGTGATGCAACAGTTAAAAATTGCGTGGCTCAAGCGGCTGTTCAATGTACTTCAGAAGACGAAAAACCAAAATATGTTGGCGGCATTGTCGGTAACAACTATCAATCAAAAATCAGCAACAACTTATTTGTCAGCAACGGACTTAGCGGCAAAACTAATCTTGGAGCAATCGCAGGGGCGAATAACAGCAACAAAATTTCAAACAACTACTATTACAACCTCAGTAAAGATGTTAAAGGCATTGGAATAATCTATGATGATGAAGATAATGTAACTGCTACAAACACAGAAATTTCCGACGGCACTGCCCCTGCTTATCAAATTACATTGCCTGCAGGCGTGGAAGTTGAAGGCGCGGTAAAACTTCTTAATTCAACTGAAAATATTTATGTTTGTTCGCCGATTAGCGAAGTTACAGTTAAAAAACTTGCGGCGACCAATGAAATTGAAGTTTCTGCAGGTTACAGTTACAATTTTGCAAATTCGACGCTTGAACTTGCCGACGGCGAAAAAGTTGTTAAAATCAATCTCAAAGACGCAAGCGGCGCACCTTTAAGCGACGTTATTTTGAAAACTGTCGGCAAAGCAACTGTCAGCGACACAACTTACACTGCGGAAACTGAGACAGGCGAGTTGAAAATTTCTGCAACTGCAGGACTTAAATACGGCACAGTTACAGTTGAAGATTCTTTGCCGACTGCCGACGGCAAAAATTTAACAGTTACAGGCGATACCGACGGCGTAACAGTTACAGTTGCAAACGGCGCGGTCAAGAGTATTACCGGCTTAGCTGACGGCGGCTCTGTAACTTACGGCGAAAAAACTTACAGCCACACAATTACTTGGCCGAAAAATGTAACGGCGACTTGCGAAAATACTTTGACGATTAACGGCAAAACTTATTATGCAAATGACTCAACAGTTGCAATTTCAGGATTTGGCGCGGGCAAAGAAATTACTTTCGACAGCGCAATAACGAGCCTTGAACTTTATGGCGAAAATGTTTTGGCGAAAGTCGGCGACGCCACAGTTTTAACATTGAGCGGCTTGACATTTTCGGATTCGATTCCTGCAACGTGGCAAGTTTCAGGAACGTCGGCGAATTTCGGCACTTCCTGCGAAAATCCCGGCGCAAGAATTAACGGCAAGAGAATTGTTTACCAACAGACGGGCTATACAGCAGATTTCACGCTTGAAAATTTGGCGGCAAATGTTACAGTCGAACAAATTAAAGCGGCTGTCGACGTGAACGAAAAAACCGTTACGGTAAAAGCTACAGACATTCTTGACAAGTCGAAAATTCTTACAATCAGCAACGGTTACACATTGAAACTTGACGACGACTTGAAAAAAAATCCTGCCGACGCAACGTGGACGCAAAACGAAATTAACAATAAAAAATATGTTTACACGGTTGAGGGAAATACTGACAGCTTTACCGACGTCGGCAACAGAATTTACTACGTAACAACGAAACTGCCGAAAATTACTTTTGTCGGCTTGAAAGAAAATTTGGTTGTACCTGAAGGCGCAACTTTGCCGAGCGGTCTTGAAATTACCAGACAAGATGACAACAGCTACAAAGTAAAATTCAGCAGTAAAGACGTTTTGGACGGCACGAACGTTCCGACAATTTTTGCAGACGCGGGAATAAGTTTCACGCTTGAAATTGCTGACGAGTTGAAACCGACTGAACAGGAGGCGGCGTGGCGCACGAATAGATTTAATTTTGCAGTAAGCGCAGACACTAGCGACGGCTTTAAAGTCGAAAATAATAAATTGGTGTACGTCGAAAAAGTAAATGGCGATCCGTTATTTGACGTTGCGGGAAGTCTGCAACTTAAAAATTTAACTTCGCCTGTAGACGGCGTTTTGACATTTGCCGCTGAAAATCTCGGCGCAAATACAATCGTCCAAAGCAACGCGGGAAATTATGCGGTGAATATAACAGGCGATATGACGGGCAAAACATTTAACGGCACAGGTTTCGCCGACACTGTTACAGTTTCTGCAAACAACGCGCTGATAAAAACAAATCGCGGCGACGACACAATTTTTGTCAGCGGCAAAAATGTTTCAATTTACGGCGGCGCGGGCGACGATGAAATTACTTTGGGCGAAGATGCCGAAAACGCCAACATAATTTTCGACAAAGACAGCGAAAATATCACGGTCAAAAATTTCCGCGCCGATACAAAAATAGAAATTACGGGCGAAAGTAAAACGCCGCAAACAGTCGGAAATGACATTCAAATAAGAGTCGGCAACGCAACTTTGACGCTCGAAAATGCAAAAAATAATTTCACCGCAGAAAATAATATTGAAACAGTTGAAGACGTAACTTTACCGGCGGGAGTTTCCGGCAATACGCCGCCAACTTTGACAGTTAATGATGCATTTGCAGACAACAAAATTGAACTTGCTGATTATTCGAAAAAATTTACAAATATAAGCGCGGCAGGTGCGACGAAAAATTTGGAATTGGTCGGCAACGAACTGCAAAATATTATTGAAGGCGGCACAGGTAATGACACATTGAACGGCGGCTTAGGCAACGACACTTTGAAAGGCGGCAAGGGTTCTGATATTTTCGTTTACAGCGGCGGCAACGACGTTATCACCGACTACAAGCCGGGCGAAGATTCTATCAAATTGAATTTCGATGAAATAACAGCTCAAACTCTTTCAGGCGATACACTTACTTTGACGATTGAAAATAAAGGCACTTTGCAAATATTGAACGCCGACAATAAAATTATTACTTTTGTTTACGAAAACGAAAATATTACTCAAAAATATTTCTTTGATGGCAAGGCGTACAATCCGTTGGCAGAAGGTTTAAGTTACAATACTGACAAGACGGATCTCAGCGTTTCAAGTGCGTTTGCGGGCGGCGAAATTTCGGTCACGGATTATGTTGACAAAATCAAAAATATAAACGCCGCCGTTTTTACAAAAGATTTGAAAATTTTCGGCGATGCTAAAGATAATTCGATAGGAGGCGGCAGGGGCGCAGATTCGATTGATGGCGGCGCGGGCAATGACAAACTTGTCGGCAGTTACGGCGCCGATACATTGAACGGCGGCGAAGGCAACGACACTTTGACGGGCGGCGTCGGCAACGATATTTTCGTTTACAGCGGCGGCGACGACGTAATCACTGATTACGAAGTTGGCAAGGATAAAATTCAGTTCGATACAAAAAATATTGCACGTTCAACGTGCAATGGCAAGAACGTCATTATAACAACGAACGACGGCACTTTGACAATCAGCAATGCCAAAGATTCGCTTGTAACTTTCATAAATGACGCGGGCGAAGTCACCGAGAAATTATATTTCTACGGCGATTATTATTACACGTCTTTACCTGCGGGTTTGTCCTACAATGCGACAAAAACGCAGCTGTCAGTTACAAGCGCGTTTGCAGGTACTACGATTGATTTAAAAGATTATTTGCCGACGGTGAAAAATGTGGCGGCGCCTGCGCGTTCAAAGACTTCAATAATCATCGGAAATGACGCCAACAATTCGATAAAAACGGGTTCGGCGGCTGACACGATTAACGGCGGCAAAGGCAACGACACGATTTTCGGCGGCAACGGCGCAGATTCTATTTTTGGCGGCGATGACAACGATAAAATTTCAGGCGACGCGGGCAACGATACGATTTCAGGCGACGCAGGAAACGACAGTTTGAACGGCGGCGCGGGCAATGACAGTTTGAACGGTGGCGAAGGCAACGACACTTTGACGGGCGGCAACGGCAACGACGTTTTCATTTATGAAGGCGGCAATGACGTTATCACTGATTACACGGCTGGCGAGACAATCAAAATTGCAAGCGGCACTGTCAGCAAAACTACTTTAGACGGCGACAATGTTGTTTTCACGACTGACAAAGGCACTTTGACTGTACAAAAAGGCAATGGCAAAATAATTACAGTCACCGATTCGAGCGGTACTAAAAATTATTCCAGAACTGTCAATTTGATTTACGACAGCAATTTCATTGAAGAGGAAACTGCGCTTGATGAAATTACCGAGAAAAAATATTCTGTCACAGAAATTCAAAAATCCGACAGCGAAAATATTTCGCAGGATCAAAACATTTTGACATACGGCGAAGACAAATAAAATCTGCGCTGTAACCGGAAAAAAATTTTTCCCGCCATTTGGCGGGATTTTTTTTGTAGTGGTGTAGTGCGGTAGTGCGGTAGTAA
>CAJOGS010000045.1 GCA_905234045.1 uncultured Selenomonadaceae bacterium
CCGCCGCCATTGATTAACTAAAGAGCATGCCCGCTAAAGAGCGCGCCTCACCGCGCATGCTACGCAAGCCACGCAGGATTGAATCTCTGGCGGAAAAAAAGCCTTTTCTTTTGTTACTTTGCTTTGTGGCTTGGACAAAGAAAAGTAAGTTTAATATAAGAAAAACTGCGAATAGAAAATTTTAAAATATTAAATTATTCATCAGCACCTAAAAACTTTAAATTTAATGGACGTGAAAAAATGGAACTTCAAGCAAAAAATATTTCAGTCAGTATCGCAGGCAAAAAAATTTTTTCAGAAATAACGCCGATATTTCCGAAAGGTCGCTGTATCGCAATTATTGGAGCGAACGGCGCGGGAAAATCAACTTTACTCCGCGTTTTGGCGGCTTTACATTCTGATTATCAAGGCGAAATTTTTTTGGGCGGAAAAAATATCCGTGAAATAAATCGAAAAGAAATTGCCCGCCATATTGCAATATTGCCGCAAACAATGCAAGCCCCGCCTGATACAACGGTTGCGCGGCTGATTGATTACGGCAGATTTCCATATCGCGGGATTTTCAGCGGCGGCAACCCTAAGGAAGACAGAGAGGCTACCGAATGGGCTATTAGCGTTGTCAATCTTGAAAAATTCAAAGATCGTCAAGTAAATTCACTTTCCGGCGGCGAACGTCAACGCGCAAGAATTGCAATGGCGTTGGCGCAACGTCCCGAAATAATTTTATTTGACGAGCCGACAACTTATTTGGATATTTCGCATCAGTTGGAAGTTATGCAGATAATTCGGCTGATAAATGAAAAATTCGGCATGACGGTTATAATGGTGTTGCACGATATAAATCACGCCCTGCAATACGCTGATGAAGTTATAGTTTTGAAAGATTGCAAGATTTTTCAAGGCGCGCCGAAAGAAATTATAAATGCCGAAATGCTTGCTGACGTTTTCGGCGTCAAGGCTGATATTTTTACAAACAGTCTCGGCGCGTCCGTACTTTTTCCAATTTCTACAATTAAGCGTTAAGGTCTGTTGACAGAGTTAAAATTTTATTGAGCAAATTGAAAAATTAAAAAAATCCACAAAAAAATTTTTTTTTAATCCGCAAAGTGCGGACGGAAAAAACTTACTAAGGGCGTGCGGTAAAGTTGGAGCGACCAAAAGGAGCTTACCTAATAAGGGCGTACAACAACCTAGCAGCTTTGCGGATTCACTAAAAGCACTTTTTCTTTGGTACTTGCGCGGCTTGCTTGCAAGGCGTGCTCTTTAGTACTTTTTTTGCTTCGGAAAAAAGAAAGTACATTTAAAAATATAAAAAAATTTTGTATTGTTTAACAGCAACTATCAAAGAAAATTAAGTTCCGCGTTAATAAATTTTATCTTGCAAATAAATTTTCTAAAAATTTTTTTTAATCTTCCTGACATTTTTTTAACGCCTTCAAACTCAAAAAAAATCCCAACGCCGCGAAAATCGCCAAAATTAAAAGTGAATCAAATAAAATTGAACCGCCCACTGTCAAGCTCCTTAAAAGTTGGCTTGCATGAGTGAGCGGCAAGCAATTTATAAAAAATCTTAATCCTTCAGGCAAAGTCGCAGTTGAAAAAAATGTTCCGCACATGAACGACATCGGCAACAAAATATAAGTGTTGACCTGCGCCATTTCTTCATATGTTGCCAAACGCATTGCCGCGTAAAATCCGACTTCCGCAAAAATTACCGTGTTTAACGCCAATACAAAAAATAATTCTGCCGACAATGTAAGATTTGCGCCGAAAATTAACGCCGTCAAAATTATTATTACCGATGAAATTAAACCTTTCAAGACTGCGCCCAAAATTTTCCCCGTCAAAAATGATTTTGGATCTATCGGCGAAATTAAATATTCTTCCAAACTTTTATGATAAACTCTTTCGGCGTGTACCGAAATTATACTGTGAAAGCCAATATTCATTGAGTTTAACGCCATAATTCCCGGCACAATAAAATCTAAATATGTTCCCGATTGAAGTTGTACACTTCTGCCGAGTCCCCAGCCAAACGCCGTTAAATATAAAAGCGGCGCAACCATTCGACTTAAAAGCGTTTCAAAACAATCCAATCACGCCAAAAAACCGTTTGAATATCACGGAAATTCATAAATTTTTCCCTCGTTCGGTAAGTTCAATAAATACATCTTCCAATTTCGTCTGCCGTACCTTTGAATTTTCTAAAAGACTTGCCGCCTTTTCGGCAGATTCTTTATCATGGAAAAATTTAAAAGTGTCCGCGCTTTCAACGGTAAATTTGCCTAAACTTTCACAAAAACCGACGGGCGAATTTTCCGCAATTAATTTTCCCGCGTTAATTATCGCCGTGCGGTTGCAAAGATTTTCCGCCTCTTCAATATAATGTGTCGTCAATACGATTGTAACGCCGTTTTTTGCCAATTCTTCAATTAAATTCCAAATTCGCCGCCTGACTTGCGGGTCAAGTGCAACGGTAGGTTCATCAAGAAAAATTATTTTTGGACGATGAATTAAAGCGCGGGCAATTAAAAGCCGCCTTTTCATTCCGCCAGATAATTTTCTGACGTTGTAATTTCGATATTCGGCAAGTTCCATGTAGTCAAGCAATTCTGTTATTCTGTTTTGACGTTCAATTTTTTCCATTCCGTACAAACGCGCATGCAGTTCCAAATTTTCTTCAACCGTTAATTCTTGGTCGAAATTTATATGTTGCGGCACTACGCCCAACATTTTTTTTATTTCAAATAAATTTTCGTTGAAAGTTTTGCCGTCATAAAAAATTTTTCCTGCGGTCGGTTGAATTTGTCCCGTCAGCATTTTTAAAATTGTAGTTTTACCTGCGCCGTTGGTTCCCAATAAGCCGAAAATTTCATTTCGCCTGATTGAAAAAGTAACATCATTAACTGCAGTTTTAAAATTTGCGCCGTTCGTCTTAAATTTTTTTACAACGTTTAATATCTCAATCAATTATTTTCCCTGCAGAGCGTTCCATGCATCGTTGGCACGATTGACATAAAGGGCGCGGATAGCTTTATTTTCGCCTAAGCCGTGCAGGTAAGCCGAAACTGAAAAGCCTGCTTTAGTTAAAATAGTTTTGTGCGAATCTTCTTCATCGCCCGCCATATCGTTATTTGCGTGATCTCCGGCAACCATCATAATTGGAACGAGAGTAATATTTTTAATTTTGTTAGCCTTTAATTTCGGTATGACGGTTTCAAGATTTGGCCAGCCTTCGACGGTATAAACGAAAACATTTTTATAGCCCATTTCGTCAAGTTTCGCTTGAATGACAGAGTAATAGGCGTTGGCAGGTTGCGGCGTGCCGTGTGCCATTAAAAGTACCGCAGAATTTTTGGCAGGTTTTTTAACTTCAGTGAAAAGTGCCTTGATGAAATCTTCAACATCGTCGGCTTGTTCTTCCTGTCCTTGCCAATACATCAGCGGCGTTGCAAAAGTCATTTTCTTGAAATTTTTCTTGTAATTGTGGAAAACGGCTTTTTTATATTCGTACTCCATACCGGGGATAACATCGAGGGAAACTAAAGCAATTCGCGTATATCCTTCAGCCTTCAAATTTTCAAGAGCTTGTTCGGGTGTCGGATAATTAATGCCTTCGTTTTTGGCAATTCTGTCAATTATTATATGGCTTGTAAAAGCTGTAACCACTTTAACGCCGGGATGAGATTTTTCAATGTCTTTCACAGTTGCTTCAATAGTTTTGGAGCGATTTTCTTTGTAAGTTGTGCCGAAACTCATAACTACAATAGCGTCTTTGTTTGGAAGTTTTGCAAATTCCGGCGCGGTATTTTCGTAGTTCAAAACGCCGATTTGAGACGCCGTCAAAAGTGAATCAGTCGCCGTCGTTACTTCGGGATTCAGCGAATATGCCGCATCTGCCGCTGTCGGAAAAGATAATGTCATTGAGCACGCCAACGACGCCATTAATAATTTTTGCCACTTTGTCATTTTAAATTCTCCTCCTGATATAAAAACATTATTAAAAATTTTATTTAGTCGTAAAAAATACGGCTATTAAAGTATAACTTTTTCTTCGACACAGCCGTTATAAATCCTGTAAATTTTATATTTAATTTTTTAAAAATTATCGAATTATCGTACATCTTCGCCGAATTTTGCTTTAATGGCGGCTTTATGATGATACATTTCGCCATCGGCTTTTTTGGCAACGTCAGCGAATGTCATTCCCTTTTCATAAACAGCCAAGCCGCGCGCTACAGAGATATGTACTGTTTCTTCGCCAAGTTTAAAAGTTTCCAGAGCAATTCTTTCGTCAAAACGTGTAAGAAGTTTTTCGCGGTTATCGTAGTCTTCATTTTCCAAAATTGCAACAAATTCATCGCCGCCGATTCGATAAATCGGGCTGTGTTCAAAGACTTTGCAAATAGCGCGGGCGGCGTGTCTTATTAATTGGTCGCCTGCTTGGTGTCCGTAGTTGTCATTAATTTTTTTCAAGAAATTAACGTCAAATAAAACGACGCCGTATTTTAAATCAGGCATTACTTTGGCTTGTTTGTCCAGTTCAGAATTTTTGCTGATATAAGCGGCAGGGTTGCGAAGTCCGGTTAATTTATCGCGGTAAACATAAATTTCAAGTTTGCTTGCCATTTCTTTTATACTTCGCACCAAAATTCCCAATTCGTTTCCGGATTCGTAAGAAATTTTAACATTCAAGTCGCCTGATGCAATACGTTTAGCCGCCGCAGTCATTCCTTTCAAAGGACGAACTGCATGGGAAACGAGGAAAATACTTCCTACAGATACAATCATTGCGACAACCAAAATTGCGGCTATCAAGTGCATTAAAATATGGTTGCGTTCGTCATAAACTTTGCTTAATGGCGTTGCAATACCGAGCCACATGCCGTTTGTCAAATAAATTTCCATTTCCTGAAAATCGGGATTAGGTTTAAATTGAGTGCCTTGAACTTGATCCTTATGATAAAGTACCGCGTTGTTGCGGTTCATCATATAGACATAGCCGTAATTGTAAATTGACATTCTGCGCAGTTCTTGAATGATAAAATTAAAATCAATGTCAATGCCGATAACGCCGAAGGCCTTGCCGTCAATGAAAAGCGGTGCAACGTATGAAATAACATATACTTTTGTTGTCGGGTCAATGTAAGGTTCAATCCACGTGGCACAACGATTTTTCAAAGGCATATAATACCAGCCTACATTTTTATAATCATCGGCAGAATAAAGCGCAATATCTACCGGCGTACGTTCAATAAATGGAGAAAGTGCGCCTTCCCAACGCCCGTCTTCTCTTTCTTTTGAAAAGCCGCCTTTTGTCCCTGCAATTTCCGGAATCAGTCGAACATAATAAGCTAAACAGCCGTCAGTATCCATAGCAATGGCGTCAAAATTCTTTTTCAAAACGTTTAAATAATTTTTTCTATATTCTTCATCTTCTGAAAGTCTTTGATAACTTTCAAGCGAACTTACAGCTTGCCGCGTCATTCCTTTAACTGCTTGACGTACACAGAAAAAAGTTCTGTCCAAACGTTCACGGCACATGACACTCATTGCATAGAGTGAATCGTCGGCATGTGTTTTTGCCATGTTGCTCATTGCTATTGAAGTGCCCCAACCAAGTACGGCTGAAGATAAAAGTACTGTCAGTGCCACGAAAAATACAAGTTCCATCATTATTGAACGTCTGTATCTTAACATCATGTAAATTATAAGGAGTATATAACCGTCCATGATTGTTAAACATTCAATAAGAAAATTCATCCAAACTGCAATACGATCCAAGCCGTAAAATTGATAGACATCCCAATAAGCGATAGCCCCGGGAAAAACTAAATAGCATATTGACGCAACTTTCATTGCTCTATGTTCTTCATCAGTCAAGGGATCTTCATATTTATCAAAATTTGCTTGTTCAGGATAAAAATTATAATTTTTTCCGGCTAAAGTGAAAAATAAAACAATATCAAAAAGAATTGCAATTAAAAAATCATTTATAAAGCAGACCAACATAAAAACCGGAACACAATAAATTTTTGAAATGCCGAACAATCCGTTTACAAATTCTAAATCTGATTCATTGGCAGCTAAACCTCTGAATATCGAAGTTACAAAAAATGTTATGAATAAGACTGCAATAATTTTTTTTAGTGCATTGGTTGTAAGAAATAATGATCTCCCCGGTTTCCACTTATTCCAGAGAAAATAGGGCAGACAGGTTGCAAAAAACAGATAAATTGCATTTACAATTAAATTGACAACGTCCTGTATATTTCCGTTGATAATTTCTAAAAAATATGGTGAAACAAAAGTACCGCCCAAAATAATACCGAATGCCGCCAAAGGTCCCCACATAATGCCTAAAATTGGCGGCAAAAATATTGACATGTTTATAACTTGAGACGGGCATATAAAAAAATTCTTTGCCAATAAAGTATAAAGCACATAGACGCCTGCCGAAATCACAATGCGGTATATCTTTTTCTTCACACTTGACACCCCTTTTAATCAAAATTTAGAAAATTACATTCTATTTTGGCATATCAATTTTAAACGCTTTGCAGGCTTCTGCGCCGTATTTTTCTTTCAATTTATCGCGCAAAGGTTCTACTTTTTCTTTGAAAACTGCCAATTCTTCAGGCGTAAGGTCAATAACTTCTAAGCCGTCATTTTCAAAATCTTTTCTGATATTTTTTTCTTCAGCTTCAAGATAATCTCTGCTCCATTCGCAGGCTTCGCGCATTTTTTCACGGATTAAATTTTGAGTTTTAGGTTCCAATCTGTCAAAAATTTTGCTGTTTGCAACAAAAAGATAATTTTCATATAAATAATTCCAAACAGTCATGTATTTTTGAATTTTATTTAAATTTCCGGATTTCATCAGGAAAAAGCCGTTTTCTTGCCCTTCAATAAAACCTTGTTGAATGGCAATATTTAATTCACTCCAACCGAGTGTAACAGGTCTTGCGCCGAGAGTAGAGAAAAAGGCTCTGTAAACTTCGCCGCCAAGTACTCTGATTCTCATACCGCGCAAATCTTCAGGTCTTCTTATAGGGTTGCGGTTACTGCTTAATTGGCGCATGGCGTTATGTGTTGAACCGAGATAAACAAGCCCATGTTCGGCAAGAATTTTTTTGTAATATTCGCCGCCGGTTGTATCAATAACTTTTCGTGCCTCTTGATAATCTGAAAAACTCCAAGGAATGGTAGCAATTTCCAAACGCGGATCAATCAATGAAATTGTTCCGGAAACATAAGCCCCGAGATCAACCGCGCCTTCAGTCAAGGCGCGTACCGCCTCATTAGTGTTGCCGCCTGTCAGTTCGTCATTAGGATAAAATTCAATTTGTACACTGCCGCCTGATGCTTCATATACCAACTTTGCAAAACGCCGCGCGGTCAGCGTTTCAATTCCAATTTCTGTACCGTTTGCCGTCATTACAAGGCGCACCTTTTCATATGGTTCTATGATTTTTTGAACTTTTTCATGTCTGCCCATACAACCATTCAAAATTAGCATGATGGTCATTAAAAAAAAAGCAATTATTAAACGACGTTGCATTATAAGTACGCCCTCCTTAAATTACGACCAAATTTTTTTTGATACTATCAATTTTTTCAGTAAAAATCAAATTAAATCTAAAAAAAGCGGTTTTTTTTGAATTTTTTGTAAAAGTACATTGGATAATTATTTCAATGGAATTAGTGGCTGTTGGTAAACTAGATTTTAGAATTTTTCTATAGACTGTTTGTAAAATTTTTTTATTTAAATGGCGGCGGCGGTCGTCCGTGACCGCCGTTAAGTATTCTATCCTGCGTTGCACTTTACCAACAGCCCCTAACAATCGCAGAATCAAGGGAAAAAATTTTATTATTCAATTCGCCAAAATCTACGCAACAATTTTTATATTTACGTCAAATAAAAATTTTCAAAAAATTAAATTCACTAGATTTAATCATTGCTAAAAAATCTTCATAATTTTTGGCATTAATCGGAATTTTCAAGCCGTGTTTCGTAACGCAAATATTTTTTCTCGGCGTAACATTATTTTCAAAAGTTGAGCCGCTGTTAAGCCACATTTTACAATCGGCAATATCTTCAACTTCAGGATAAAGATAATAACCTTTTTTTGCGTCGAACCGAAACATATAGGCAAGCAACTGCAAATAATCTTTGTTGCCTATATTTTCCAAAGGTTTATATTTTGCGTCGGCGATAATTCTTTCGTCAGTATCGCAACTTATAAAATCAGGATAAATAATACCTGAATTGCCGCTAAAAAGACGTTGCGCCCCGCTGCTTTTTTTATTCATCGGGTGATAAAATTTTTCTTTGATAAGAGAATTTACATATTCTTCCCAAAGCCACGCGCCGTCAAAAAGTATTCCATAAATTTTATTTGTGCCGGATCCCGTCTGATATTTTCTGTTTTGCAAAATTAAAATACATAATCTTTGCAGTAAAATATATTCTCTAAAATAAGCATGCCGAAGTATATTTTTTTTATTTGTCTCAATAATTTTTTGTCGGTCGCACTGTCTATATTTTGGCGTTGATTCTGCGATAAGCCGCACTTCATCTTTTACTTTTGCAAGTAAAATTTTTCCGTAAGATTTTTTTCTGATGAATTCTATCGTATGGCGCACAATTTCAGTAACGTAATTATCGCAGGAAAATTCTCTTTGATTGTAAGCTACATTTCCGATAAATGGTGTATTTAATTTAATGTGTCTCGTTATGTCAACAGTACCGCGAATATTATCGTTATTGTATTCCTGACGAATATATTTTTTGAAAATTCCTTTTCTCATCGCCGTTTTTAAATAATGTGGAAATAAAAAAATTAAAAAATTGAAAAGCCTTTGACTTTGCTCGGAATCTGAATTTAAATCTACAATGTTTGGAAAGTTCAGCACTTTATCAAGGAGATATTGAAAAAAATAATCTTCGTTTTGGCTGAATCGTGATTCAATGATAAGGCGTTCATTTCCGCAACCTATAAAACCCATTATATTTCCCGTACGAAAAGAATCATTTACTTCTTGAAGAATCATTTGATCTTTTGTTAAGTCGTCAGCGTTTTTTAAATGTTCGGGAAAAATAAATATTCCTGCGCGTTCAAGTTGCTCAAGCGTTTTATTTGCAACTTTATCTACAATTTTTGGAATATCCGAAAATAGAATTTTTTTGTTTGTGCGGTTATCTTTAATTTTAAGCAGGCTCATTAATATTTTCCTCGTCATTTGAATAACCGTAAGCCGTTGCAAAACGTTTCATAATATTTTTTTCGTCAAATAATCCTTGAACATATTCTTTTAACAGCGGTTCAAGATAATCCGTCCAAAGTTGCTCAAAATTCAGCGTTTTCAATTTCAAAAAATATGCCGCGCCGATTTGATAATTTTCATTTAAATCTTCAACGCTTGCAATTTCTTTGTTAAGTGCGCGCATACGTTTAACGGCTTCATTTTTAACTGCGTCATTTTCCAGAGAGTCCAACATTTCTAAATGTTCGTCCGCTTTAATTTCAACAAAACGAAATCTTCGACGCATTGCAAAATCAAAACTTTCAACCGATTTATCAATATCATTCATTGTTCCGATTATGTAAACATTTTCCGGAATGTAAAATTTTTCATTTTCGTTGGTATGAAGATTTGCATACTGCGTGGAAATTTCGCCGCTTTTACCTCTGTAACCGGGATCAATGGAAAAAAATAATTCGCCAAAAATTTTTGAAATCTCTCCGCGATTAATTTCATCAATTATAAAAATATATTTTTTCAATTCTTTTGGCTTTTTTTGAATGGCAGATGCCGAAATTTTTCTCTTACGAATTTCATTATAAATTGCGAAATAGTAGGAATAAGCCTGAGTACCAAAAGTTTTCCCAAAGAAATCTGTTACATCTTTAACTTTCGTGAAAATTTTATCAGATTCAAGCATTTTTTTTATTTCTTCAATGTTCAGAAAAAGTTTATTGACTGTCGCATTGTCGGGAATGAATATAGTAATCTTCTTGTCGTCTACATCGGTAATGAAGAATTTATTGCCGCTTATTGTTTCAAAATCCTCAACGACAAATTTAACATTTTCAAAAAAATCTGTCATGGCATTTTCTACAGAAATTTCTTTTTCAATAGTCTCTGCAGTTTTTTGAAAATTTTCGTAATTTTCTCTGGCGCGGTCAACAAATTTTTTAAATATACCGTCCTTCAATTCAAAACTAATCGTGCCGTCGTCATTTTTTTTGGGGCGAAGTCCCTCGACAAAATCCGAATAATCATAACTTGGATGGAACTGCACAAATTCCACTTGCTTTTTTTGATCTTCGTTGAGATTTTTATAATCGTGACATTTGCCGTTGCTGATTATATCGGCGGCAATTTTTTTTGCGAGATAAGTTTTTCCTGTACCCGGCGCACCTCTGAATATTATATTTTTTGATTTAATCAGCATTGCCGAGAAA
The DNA here is from genome assembly GCA_905234045.1 of uncultured Selenomonadaceae bacterium. Taxonomy (GTDB): domain Bacteria; phylum Bacillota; class Negativicutes; order Selenomonadales; family Selenomonadaceae; genus Quinella. The sequence goes on from CAJOGS010000045.1 coordinate 10,470, forward strand.
GAATTTTTGTAGCCGTTAAAATTTTGGATAATTTCTTTAACGTTTTCTGAATCCTCAGTTTCGTTATTGCTTTTATCTTGATAAATTAAAATAAAATTATCGTCCGGTTTGCCGAAACGTTTTAAACATTCTTGAACAAAAATAATTGTTGAAAAAATATTCCAGCAATAAAAAACAAATTGCTTGTCGTTATCGTAATTGTAAATTACATATTCTATCGTGTTGTAATGACTTTTAAAATCGTTCAAGTTTGAATAAATTCCACAAATTATTTTGGATTCCAAATTATACCGGCAGATTGGGAAATTTTCTTTATCTTCAATCGGCAACATATCAAGTTCGTTTTCAAAAATTTGGCATGCAATGCGCGGAAGAGTTTGATTAGAAATTTTTCTTTCATTTTGGGTGTAATTGCGGTGAATTTCTTCGCCGTTTGAATTTTTAAAATAGGCGTCAATCGGCTTATAATTATTTCCAAGATGTAAATTATTCATCGTAAATCTTTCGTCCGTAGAAAAAATACGATCTGCAAAAATATGCAATTCAAAAAATTTATTTTTTGTCTCAATTTTAAAGCCGAGATTTTTCAAATAATTTATTGCCTTTGAAGGACTAAAACCTGCTGTAGAAATTTCTAAACCGTTGGCAAAATGTGCGGCTACGGCAACAACATATTTTGGCGGATATTTTTTGCCGTCTTCAGTCACAAGAAAATATTTTACGCTTACATTGTGTTCGGGTACGCCGTTTTCATCAATATAATTTAAAGCCTTGATAACGTCATCTTTTGTTATATTGTCAAATTCTGTTTCAAATTTCACCATTATTAAACATCACCATTCTTTTTTAGTTTACTTGAATTAATCGGCGTTGCGTAAAAACAGAAAATTTTTTGTTAAATAATTTCCAAAATTTTTTCAAGAAAATCAGTTGAATCAAATGCAATTAAATTTTTATGTTCCAATTTTAAATTTTTGTGAGCAAAGGCAACATCGGCAACATTTAACATTGAAATATCAATATCGCTGTCGCCCGCCGCAAAAGTTTTCACGGGTTCAAAAATATTTTTCAATTTTAAAAGTGCCGCGCCTTTGGTTAATTTTGGCGGGAAAAAATAAATTTTTAAGCCGGAAATTTGAACATTTAAATTTGTGGCGGCTTGCAATTCGCTGACAATTTTATTTTTGTCGGCGTCTTCAGTGCATTTCAAAAATAAAAAACTTTCGTCAACCATTCTGCAGATTGTAAAATTTTTATTCTGCGATAATTTTTTAGTTTGTTCGTCAAATTCATTTTTGTAAGGCTGAATAATTTTGTAAAAATCTTGCCGCCATTCTGAATTAATTTCGCCGTTGTTCAAAAGGTTTGCACCGTTTGAGACAACCGCAAATTTTGGCGTTGTACCGTCAAGCCATTTTATCCTTTGATATTGTTCAACAGATCTGGTTGTAACGGGGACGAACAAAATTTTTTTATTAATTTCTGTCAGCAATTCGACGGCGCGGCTTGAAATAAAACTTTGCTCCCTGCCGTTGTAAATTTCAATGCAAATATCGCCGTCAATTTTATGCTTGTAAGAATGAATCAATGTGTTATCCAAATCGCAGGCAAATAAAATTTTCATACGTCATTCAAGGCGCGAATCAATCCGCAGGCTTTGTAATTTTTCAGTGGATATTCAATAACTTCAACGCCTTTCTCCTTTGCAAGTTGATATAAATGCCCCAAATTTTTTTCATCGTTCAAACTGTGTACCAAAATTTTTTCAGGCACGCGCCGCAATAAAACGCGGGTAGCCTCGCCGATACTCGGCTTGATTAAATTTATATCTTTGATTTTAAATTCATCAGCAATTTTTTTTACTTCGTCAAGCCCGCTATTTTTTGGACGCTCAATATTTTTGAAAGTTACTGAAAAATCAAAATGACTCTCAATTTTTTCAATGAATTGGTAAGTTAAATCCTTGTCAATCAAATTTTTGTAGAAAGCCGCGCCGTGAAAATCATTTTTGCCGATAATGTCGGCGCGTAAAAAAGTGCGGCTTAAAAGTCCCGACACGGTAGAATTTAAGCAGGAACTTGCAATTAAAAAATCTTCGTGCGTGCCGAATTTTGCGGCAACATTCGCAGGGTCGGAAAGCACGGCAAGCCCTGCATCAATTTCGGGAAAATCTTGCATGGATTCGTTTAACTGATTCTGAATTGCGCCCTTGCCCGTCCATCCGTCAACAAATTGTATCGACGCGGGCGAATGGCGATTTAAAATAAAATTCACCGCGTTTTTGTCGATACCGACGCCGCGAATAATCGAAATTGTATAATGTTGGACGCGGCAATAATGCTTAATCAAAATGCCAATGGGCGTACCTGCCCGCGCCAATGAAACTAAAACAATTTCCGCGCCTTTTTCTGCAAAAATCCATTCCGAAACATTTGCAACCGCCGCCGCCGTGATTTTTGAAAATCTTTCCAGCGCGTCAAAATATGTTTTCAAATAGGCGGCTGAAGGTTCATATTCCAGCGGCAACATTTCTGAATAATGCTTGCCGGATTGTATTAATTTTTCTCTTTCTTCGGTTGATTGCGGCTTGACAAGTCCGCTTATATCTTTGAGTAAAATTGTCACGTCTTCAGGTTTATAAGTGCTGAACATTGTTGCCTCCGACAAAAATAATTTTTTCGCCGCCGTGAATATTCAACGCGGCAACCAAATTTTTAACGGCGTCAATTTGAAAATTTTCTGTGTCGGAAATAATCAAAATTGCGTCGTAATAATCGAGATTGTAAATAAAAGTTACGCGCTCCGCGTCGTAAAAACTTTTGAGTTGATAACCTTCGACAATGGGATAATTTTTTTGATTGCCAATGCCGATTGGACTGCGCGTCGTGGAATGTGTAAAAACTTTTGCGCCGTTCGATTCCAAAATTTTTCCCGTAATAATGGCGGGGAGCATACTTTCTTCAGTTCCCAAAACTAAAATTTTTTCGGCGTTTTGAATTAAATTTGAAATTTCGCCGCCGATTTTTTCCAAATTTTTAATATATTCGTGAATGTGAACGCCAAAGCGCGGATTTTGCGGAAAATTAATTTTGTGGAAAGAAATTTTTTTCAATGAAACATCAGTGAAATTTAAAATTTGCGGCGCGGCAGTTTCGACGGCTGACACGTCAAAATTTTCTTCGTCAAGTTTAACCAAATATTCGCAAGCGATGCCGTCAAGTTCAAGCAATTTTTCATTTTCAGCAGTCAAGCGGTTAATAATCGACGCGGCTACAAGTTTTTTTCCGTTCAAATTTGGAAATTCAATTTTAAATTGCCGAATCATATTGCGGAGAGTTTTTCCCGTCGATAATTCATCATCAACAAAAATAATTGCGGGCGTTTCGTCAATCCATTTGCAAAGATTTTCGGCATACAATTTTTGTTGCGGCGCGTGGCTGTGTTCTTCAAGAAATTCAATAAAATTTCCGCCGTCAAAATTTTCTCGTGTCGTTTGAATGTAAATGCAATTTTCATTTAAAGACGCGGCAACCATTGCGCCAATCGCCGTTGCAGTTTCGGCGAATCCTATAACCAAATTTGCGGCAGAATATTTTTTTGAAATTTTTTCGCCCAAAGTTTTCATCATTTCAAGCGCAGAATTTGGACTCGTCGGAATATGTTTGCCTTGCAGAGGATTTACCAAAAGATAAGCGCGTTTATTGTTATTGTGGCGTTTCGCAATTTTCAAAACGTCAGCGGCAGTGTAATTTTTCATCAGTTCACCTCAAGACAAATCGGCGTTTCAATATTTGCCACTTTGCAGGAATGATATTCGGGATATTTCCAAATTTTATTTATTCCCAAAATTTGATTTATTGCAAGGTCGGGAATGTTAATTTTTGAACCGAGACAAGAAAGTTGCAAGCCGCCTGACATACGCGGGTTAATTTCCAAAAGATACGGCTTGTTGTTGTGCATTTTGAATTGAATATTTATCGGCACGGAAAAATTTAAATTGCTCAAAATTTTTTCGGCAAGCTCCATAATTTCCGAATCAAAACGAATTTCTGAATATCTGACATTGTTTTTGTAGCGCGGAATAATAATATTTCCCTGCGCCGTCTTCAAACAATCGACGCTGATTTCTTGCCCGCTCAAATAAATCATTTCAAGCAGAGGAATTTTGAAATTGTACTGCGACAAAATTTTAACGGCGGCATCGAAAGTAACTTTTGTATTCGGCGTCTTGTACAAGCCGCTTGCATTTTCCAAACTGTCATCAATCACGCGGAAAGTAACCGCGCCTTCGTCTTTGACGAGTTTATAGCAAATGCGATTGTCGGCAGTTTTCAAATTTTTATAGGCGCGTTCAAAATTTTCAACAGAGTTTACAATTTCAAAATTCGGCACAATTTCGCCGAGACCGATTTTTGAAATATATTCGTAGGTTTTAACTTTGTCGTCAAGAATTTGCATTAATTCGGGATTGTTGCCTGTCAAAACTTTGACGCCGATATTTTCAAATTTTGAAATTTCTGTGGCAATCGCCGTTAAATTTCGACGCGGCACAAAAATATTTATTTCGTGTTGCTTGCAAAAATTCAAGCAGTATTCAACATAATCATTTTCAGAAATGTCGGCAGGTTCAATTTGCCATTCGTCGCAAGTTTGTTTGTAAATTGCGTAATCATTTTTATTTGAGCCGACGAAAATAAATTTTTCGGGATTTTCGGATTTAATTAAATTTATCAAATGATAAGCGGTACTGAACCAATGATTAAACCAAATTTTCATCGTCTTTGACTCCATAAATTTCACTCAAAATTTTAATTCGTTCAGCCCACTTTGAATGACATTTTAACTCGTTCATTCTGCCTGAACCTTTCGCCACGCCGTGAGAATCAGAATCCCAATTCAAAATTTGTTCGGCGTCGTTTAAATCAGCTTGCGTAACTTTCAAGCTGTCGAAAATGTAGGGAAGTTGTGAAGGATGAATGGCACTTTTGCCGATAAAGCCGTTAATTCTGTCAAGCGTCAATTCATTTTTCAAGCCGTTCGCCCACGCGGAATTTTTTTCTTTGCCGAAATAACTCCAAACTGAACCGGCAACGACAAAATCTTTTGCAAAAATTTTTATGATATTAACCAGCGTATCACGAATAACGCCGACATCGTAAACCGTGCAATTAATACCGTGTCGCAAGCCGAAAATATTGCCGAGATCGTTGACGCCGACGCGAATATTTAAAACGTAATTTTTGACGCGCTCCAAAATTTTTTTGACTTCGATTAAATTTGCAGTCTCTGTAATATTTTCTGTTTCAAAAATCGGCATAATGTAAAGCGGCTTTTCACGTTGTAAATTTATTTCGGTAATTGCGGCGACGTAATTTTCGGCGTTGCTCAAATCAAATTTCGGGAAAATGTAGCCGGTAATTATGTCAGAAAAATTTTCAAATTTTTTATGAACTGCTTGAAAATGTTCAGGCGTGCGAACTCTGATAAAAATCAGCGGCAATTTCGGTAAATTTTTCAAATTTTGCAGAATAGATTTTAAAGTTTCTTCAGCCTCCGGCAGCGCGTCATCACGAATTGAATCTTCAAGACAAAACGCAATGGAAGTTAATTTTTCGATAGAATTATTTTTGATTTTTTCCACAATATTTTTTTGAAAGGCGGGCATATACAGCAAGCCGCCAATTTGATATTGCAAAATTTTTTTATTTGTCTCAGTCATAAAATTCTCACTTTCAAATTTAAATTATTTAATGATGCCGCGCGATTTAAGAACTTCAATCCAACGATAAACTGTAGGACGATAGACATTAAATTCTTTGGCAAGATTGGTAACATTCATACCGAGATTGTAAAAATAAACAAAACGCTTGAGAGCGTCGCCTTTTAATTTTATTGCGCCTTTTTCACGCCCTTTATATTTACCTTGAGCCTTAGCAATGGCAACGCCTTCGATAACTCTTTCTCTAATGGTGTCGCGTTCAAGTTGAGCAATGGCGGCAATAATGGTGAGAAAGAATTTTCCCATAGAAGTCGATGTATCAATGTTTAAATCCAAAACTTTGAGAAAAGCCTGTTTAGAATTGATAAAATCAACCAAATCCAGCAAATCACGGGTGGAACGTGAAAGCCTGTCAAGCGATTTAACAATAATAATATCATTTGGCATTAAATCTGAAAGAAGGCGTTGAAGTTCGGGGCGTTCACGAGAAACGCCTGACATTTTATCAATATAAATAAAATCTGCTTTATCGTAGGCGGTAAGTTGCCGATCAATTTTTTGCTCAAAAGTTGAAACACGTACATAATAACGAATCATGGAAATAATCCTTTCGTATCTTTTAGATATGTTGAAAACAATAATACTTGCATTAATAAAATAAGTCAATAGTTTTGGGGAAAATGCAAACATTTTCAGAGACAAGGCGAAAAAATAAATTCAGATTTTATAGACATTAGTCTAAAAAATACATTTTAAAAAAGTATCAAAAAAACCTCAGATTTTATTTTTATACGTTAAATCTGCGGTCAGTATAATTTTTATTATTTAGTGAAAAATTCGTTTTAAGTAAAAATTTTTTATAGGATGTTGGTAAACTTTTATTTTAAGATATTTTTTTATTAAATGTACTTTTTAATTGTCTTGTCAAAGTAGTTGGATAGTGTAGTAGTTGGGTAGTTTAATAGTGCGGTAGTAAAAACTATCTAACTATCCAACTACCACACTTTACCAACAGCCCCTAAATTTATTTCATTGTGACAAGTTCATATTCACGAGTACCGAGACCAATTTTTTCTGCGTGTTCCAAAGTTTCTTTCCAGTGGACATTGGGGTTACTGTCTAATAAATGATCGTGATGTTTTTGAAAGTTTGGATTTGCAAGATTTTCGCCGAGTTGGCTGTTTTCAAAAGGCGTTTGTTTTTGAGCCATATCAACGCAGGCTTGATCAATGGCAACGGGATCGAATGATGCAAACATTCCGATATTTGGCAAAATTGGCGCGTCGTTTTCGCCGTGACAATCGCAATTTGGCGAAATATCCATAGCCATATTGATATGGAAACACGGGCGATCTTGGCAAACAGCTTGAGCATATTCAGCCATTTTTTTGTCGAGTTTGTCGCCTGCGTCCCATTGTTCATTGCTTATGGCGTCGAAGGAACAAGCCCCGATACAGCGTCCGCAACCTTTGCAAATATTTTTGTCAATGTGAGCTTTTTTATTTTCGTAAGTAATAGCCCCCGAGCCGCATTCTTTGGCGCAACGTCGGCAACCGCGACAAAGTTCCTCATTAACTACAACTTTGCCGGAAGAATGTTGCTCCATTTTGCCGGCGCGTGAACCGCAACCCATACCGATATTTTTAATTGCGCCGCCAAAGCCAGTCATTTCGTGCCCTTTGAAATGTGCAAAGCTGATGAAAATATCCGCGTCCATAATTGCACGACCAATTTTGGCTTTTTCAATAAGTTCTCCATTTTTTACGGGAACTTCGGCTTCATCAGTGCCGCGCAAACCGTCGCCGATAATAATTTGACAACCTGTAGTAGTGGTGTTAAAGCCGTTGAAATTGGCGCAATCCATATGCTCCAGCGCGTGTTTGCGGCTGCCGGGATAAAGCGTGTTGCAATCCGTGATAAAAGGATAACCGCCCTGTTCACGAACGAGATCAGCAATAACTTTTACATATTGCGGGCGAATAAATGCCAAATTGCCGAGTTCGCCGAAATGCATTTTAATTGCTACAAATTTGCCGTGCATGTCAATTTTGTTTATACCTGCTTTAATGCAGAGATTTTTCAACTTGTCAAGCAAACTTGTCCCGACTTTAACGCGAAAATCTGTAAAATAAACTTTGGCTTTTTCCATATTGAAAGCCCTCCTAAAAATTTTTATATATTTTTTTGCTATTTTAGCATAAAAACAAAATTATACTCAAGAAAATTGTTAAGAATGATTTCATAATTTTTTGACAGATAATTATGGCGTGTAGGTAAACTCTTATTGGTTGAAATTTTTTTTAATGTAATTTATTTTTGCATTGCGAAAAAGTAGTGTGATAGTGCAACAGTTCGATAGTGCGGTAGTGCGGTAGTAAAAACTACAACACTATCACACTATTTTTACTTTACCAGCAGCCTCAAAAATCATGTTGAAAAACAATGTAATTGAAATTGGAAATTTGGTATTTTATAATAAAAAAAATTTTTATTTAAGATGGGAGCCGCCTATGAAGTACACATATTTTAAAAAACACGAATACGACAAAAGGCAAACGGTAATTTCATTGCTGGAAAAGTCAATGAAAGCGAACAGCGACAAAATTGCCATAGTTTACAAAGAAAGACGTATAAGTTACGGGGAATTAGATAAACTTACCGACAAAATTGCAAATTTTTTGAGAAAACAAGGCGCGGGCAAAGAAAAAGTAGTTTCG
>CAJOGS010000046.1:0-10730 GCA_905234045.1 uncultured Selenomonadaceae bacterium
AAATTTTTTATAAAATGTTCGACAAGTAAAATTTCTGAACGTAAAATTTTGAAAATTACTAGGGCGTTTTGAAAAAATCAAAAATATAAAAAAAATCCGCAAAGTGCGGACGGAAAATTCTTACTAAGGGCGTGCGGAAAATTTGGAGCGACCAAAAGGAGCTTACATACTAAGGGCGTACGTCATTCCAGCAGCTTTGCGGATTCCTAAAAGCACTTTTTCTTTGGTACTTTCTTTTTTTGCTTCGGAAAAAAGAAAGTACATTTAAAAATAAAAACATTTAAGTAACTAAATTTCATCAGTAAAATTTGATTTTTTCCACACGCACTAGTTTACCGACACGCCCTAAACGTCAAATTTTAAAAATTATTTGTTGTCTCAGTAGAAATAATCTGACATATAAAAAAGCCGCCAATTTTTCGGCGGTTTATTTTTTTTTTTAATTTTTATAAAATTTTCGACAAAAATAATTTTGTACGTTCCTCTTTTGGATTTTCAAAAACGTCTTTTGGCTTTCCTTCTTCGACAATGTAGCCGCCGTCCACGAATAAAAGCCGTGTCCCGACTTCCCGCGCAAATCCCATTTCGTGCGTTACTACAACCATTGTCATTCCGTGCTCGGCTAATTTTTTCATAACGTCCAAAACTTCGCCTACCATTTCGGGATCAAGTGCGCTTGTCGGTTCGTCGAAAAGCATAACTTTAGGATTCATTGCCAACGCCCGCGCTATTGCTACGCGCTGTTGCTGACCGCCTGAAAGTTGGTTGGGATACGCGCTTGCTTTATCGCCTAATCCTACGCGGTTTAAAAGTTCCTGCGCCGTCGTTTCTGCTTTTTCACGTTCAATTTTCCTGACTTTCATCGGTGCAAGGGTAATATTTTTTAAAACCGTCATATGCGGAAAAAGATTGAACCGCTGAAAAACCATTCCGACTTCTTCGCGGACTTTGTTAATATTTTCTTCGCTGTCCATTGGAATATTATCAACTGTAATACTGCCTTCAGTCGGCACTTCCAAAAAATTTATACAGCGTAAAAGCGTAGATTTTCCACTTCCCGACGGTCCTATTATTACCACGACTTCGCCTTCGGTAATGTGCAAATTAATTCCTTTCAAAACGTGCAAATCGCCAAAAGATTTTTTCAAGCCTTTAATTTTTATCATAACAACCTCCAAAAAAAATTGGGACGCGCCTGAAAGCGTTGTCCCTAAAAATTTCTTCTGCGTAATGCTTTTGGTTTGTCTAAAATGTCGTTCAGTACAATGGCGTTCAACACAGCGGCGGGCGTTAAATCTAATTCAATGTTTTTTTCTTTAACCGCTTCAGTTTCAGATGTTGTAGATTTATTTTTTATATCCATTTTGCGCTGCTGATATATTTCTTCAATGGCTGGCTTTTCTTCAACGTCATCAAATTCATCAAAGTTATCAATTTCTTCAATTTCGGAGTTTTGATTTGGATCATTTGCCAAAGTCGGTATTTCAAAATTTGAGTCTGTAGAATTATTCGGCGGAGGTACAGGCGGCGGTTGAGGATTTTTTTTCCTGTCGTTTACCGCCTGTGCGATTGAAATTATTATCCACAGAACAATTATAATTGAGATACTCATTTTATTTACCGCTTACAGTGTTTACAGATTTTTGAGCGTTGCCGGATTGGCTGATTGTTTTCCGCATTTCTGTATCTGCTTGAACATTCATCATATTGTAATAATCCATAACGCCGAGTTTTCCATTTTTGAAAGCCTCTGCCATTGCGTGCGGTAATTCTGCTTGCGCCTCAACAACTTTTGCTTCCATTTCTTGAGTATAAGCCTTCATTTCTTGTTCACGTGCAATAGCCATTGCGCGGCGTTCCTCTGCCTTAGCTTGTGCAATTCGTTTATCTGCTTCAGCTTGATCAGTTTGAAGTTGCGCGCCGATATTTCTGCCTATGTCAACATCTGCAATATCAATCGAAAGAATTTCAAACGCTGTACCGGCGTCTAAACCTTTGCTTAAAACTGTATTTGAAATTTCTTCAGGACTTTCAATAACGCTGGTATGACTTTTGGCACTACCGACAGTTGAAACAATACCTTCGCCTACACGCGCAATAATTGTAGGTTCGCCTGCGCCGCCGACAAGTCTGTCAATGTTCGCACGAACTGTAACACGCGCTTTAACTTTAACTTCGATACCGTTTTTGGCAATGGCTCCGACAAGCGGCGTTTCAATAACTTTTGGATTGACGCTCATTTGAACTGCCTCTAAAACGTCACGCCCTGCCAAGTCGATAGCCGCCGAACGTTCAAACGGCAAAACAATTTGTGCGCGTTGTGCCGCTATTAAAGCGTCAACAACTTTATCGACGTTGCCGCCCGCCAAATAGTGCGCCTCCAACTGATTTACATTGACATCAAGACCGGCTTTATTTGCCTTGATTAACGGCATTACAATTTTTGACGGCGGAACGCGGCGCATTCTCATTCCAATCAATGTAAAAATTCCAACGTGGACATCAGCCGCCAATGCAGAAATCCAAAGTCCAATCGGTACGAAGTGCAAAAAAACTCCAATGAAAATTATTGCCATAAAAAGCAGGAAAGTTGAACCCAACAGCATATCCATTTTTAAAATCTCCCTTCTTGTCAGATTGTCAGATCTTCAGTTTTTCAGATTGTCAGTACTAACCATCTGACCACTGACCATCTGACCACTGACCATCTAAATCTGACGAACTAAAATTCTGGAGCCGTCAACATTAATAATTTTTACGGTACTGCCTTTTTTGATAAATCCGCCTTCAGTAACAACATCAAGCGGCGTCCCGTCAATGCTGACAGTACCGGCAGGGCGTAAATCCGTAGCACAAATTGCGGTTAAACCAAGATATTTTTGCTTGTCGATTGTGCCGGTATAGCCGTCATCATTTTTTTGACGTTCGCACAAAACTAAATTATCTCCGACATCTAATTTTCTTGAGGAAGTCCTGTTGTTTACATACAAAACAATCACAATCCCCAACATCACAAATGCAAATAAAACATAGAACACCAGAGAAGCCGAAAAAATTTCTAACATTTTAGACACTCCTTTCTGCCGTCAAATCTTTTACCATGTATCGGGAATTATTATTTCCGCGTTTTGTTCGGAATTTATTTCTGCGTTCGATATATTTTTTCCTTCAAATTCAAATTTTGGAGCAATTTCATCAATACGCGCTTGCGCCGCCGCGTTAAGTTCGTCCAAACGTTCAAAAAGTTCATTGTACCAATCAAGCCGCTCTTCGTAATGCTGACTCAACAGGCGATTATTTTTTACATAATCATAAGCCGACGTGGCAAGATTATAACGCTTTTCAGGATTTTCAATCAGCAACTGCAATTTTTGTGCAAATTCTTTTTTGTCGTTGAAAATTAAGCCGTTTACGTCGTCTTTAACGGTTTTTGGATAAACTACCGACGATGCCAAAACTGCCGCGCCGCATGCTCCGCACTCGATAAATTTTAAATCTGACTTTGAACGATTAAATTCATTGTCCAAAAGCGGCAAAAGTGCAATATCTGATTCGCGCAGAGTTTGCAAATATTTTTCATAGTCAACAAATTGCCCGTCATAATATTGCGGGTCGCCAATTAAAATTTTATTTTTAGTCTCCAGTGCATTAAAAAGTTTTGTTTTCGCAATAATTTTAAATTGTACTTTGTCGCCGTACTTTTGCGCCAACTGATTTAAAATCGGCAGAATTTCAATAAATTCATTATCACGATTAACCGCGCCGAAAAAAATTCTGACAGGCGATTCTTGTTGATTTTTGAAATCACGGAGCGGCGAAATTTTTTTCAAGTGATTGGCAAAAACTTTTACATTCGGGTTAAATTGCCGCAAATAATCCGCAAGATATTCTGTTGAAGTTTGAACTGCATGAACGCCGCGAAAATTTATATAGCCGTTCTTCTCGTAGTCTTCGCCCCAAATTATCGGGTTGTCGTCAATTTCGGCAACATAAAGATAACCGGCACTTTTCAATTTCTCAAAAAAAATTTTCCCCTCAGTGAAAGTTGAAAATGAAATGCGCTGATTTATAAAAACGCGCTTTTCATATTCCTCTTTCGGCAAAATACCGTAAACTTGTTTACTTTCATGGAAAAAAATTTTCATATTCGGCTCGGTCGCAATGGCGTTTAACGGTTCAAAAACACGTTTCAAGCCGCAAACAATTTTTTCACCTATCGAAATTTGAATTGAATTGGCAGGCGGCAAATTTTCCGGCGTTGCGGAGAGAATATATTTGAATACCGAAAGATTAATTTTCGCCGTCTCGGCAAGGTTGCGATTAACTTCAATGCGTTTTGCCACATTAACCAAATTAAAAGCATTTAATCCCGAATCAGAAATTGCCTTTTCCAATTCCAATTTCGTCAACGTAATTTTAAAATTCAGCGGTTTACCTTCCAAAATCGCCATAAGATTTTCAACGTAGCCGATATTGTCTAAAGTGAAAATTAATCTGCCTTTGGAATTTAAATTTTTTGCGGCATTTTTAATCAGTTCAACGAGTTTTTCATTTTCCAAATTTCCGATAGCCGCACTTTGAAAAATTATAGCGTCAAAACTTTCATCAGAAACAGAAAAATTTTTTGAAACAGTATAGTTACAGTCGGGTTGAATTTCCAGAAAATTTTCTTTTGTAGATTCAAAAGCTGAGGGAACTTCGCCGGTAATTTCCAAAACACTCTTAGAACGCGGCGGAATAAAATCTTCAAAAGTCATGACGCTACCTCCAAAAAAAATTACAATTTAAAATTTGAACACTTTTGAAAAAAGTACATCAGCAAAATTTTCAAGCTGAACAGGTACCCACATTTTATTTTCTTCGTCATATCGACAATCAATCAAAAATTCTGTTTGGTCTACTTTCTTTAAATTTTTAAGGGCATCAGCCATAGCGTTGGCAAAGGCGTCAATTTTTTCAGTATCAGACATTGAAGAAATATTTGCAGGAATTCTTGACATTAAAAGCGTTTCGTTAAATTGTTCCAAAGTATCAGTCGTAATTTTTACTTTAGCGTTACCGCCGTTTTCTGAAACTGTTTCAACAATAAATTGAGTGCGTTTTAAAACGTCAATTACGGCGTCATTAATTCTTTTAACTTGCTCGTCAGAAAAAGCAATGCCGCTGGATTTAACTAAACTTTGTCCGAAGCCGTCAATAAAACTTTGTTCATATTCTTCAAGCGTCATTCCGATTTTTTGCAAAGAATTACAGTCAAAGTGCAAAATGGCGTTACAAAAAACAGATACATCATCAGCAGGAGTAATTTTTTTTGCCGCTTCATTTGATCCGCAGGCGGAAAGCAATATGGCAATAACCAATAATGACATTGATAAAATTTTTTTCATTTTAATTACCTCAAAACACTATACATTAAATCTTCTTGCTTACGCATACATTTCATTAATTCAAATCTGTCAAGAATAGTTTCACGCGCCGCCATACCGAGTTTTCTGGCGCGTTCGGGATCGTCAAGCATTTCTTCAACTTTGCGGGCGATATGGTAAGGCGATCTAAATTCCGCCAACAAACCATTAACGCCGTCTTCCATAACTTCTTGAACAGGCGGAGTTTTTGAGCAAACCATAGGACAGCCGAAACTCATAGCCTCAAGACAAGACCAACTTAAAACGAAAGGACGAGTTAAATAAATGTGGCAACTTGACGCACGAAGAATTTTTCTGAAGTCGCCACGATTTCTCAAGCCGACAAAATGCACGCGATCTGTAGGATAGCCGCCTTTTTTCTCTTCCTCTTTGAGATAACTTGTATCTTTGAGTTGTGCGCCGTAACAAATTCTGTCCTTGCCGACAACAACTACATGAGTTTTGGGGCGGCGTTCCAAAATTAATCTGATAGCGTCCATAAAATACGGGAAACCGCGATAAATTTCAAAACCGCGTGCAACGTAGGTGATAATTTCCGTGCCTTCAGGAAGATTCAAATTAATATCCTCCAAAACTAAGCCGGGAGGCTTGCCGCTCGGATCTGGCGAACAGAAATTTGTATCAATACCTTCATGAATAACATTAATTTTCGGCTTGTAAGCCTCAGGCATTTGTTTATATTGCCATTGCGTGGGCGTAACTCCCGCGTCGCAAAGTTCCAAATTCATCAGGTGATGCGCGTTTCTCGTACGAATTGAAACGCGGTTGCCAATTTGCGGCACTTCATCAGGCCACCAATAACAATCGCTGTCATCTGCCAAATAGTACCATTCAAAATAACCGATAATCGGCACTTTGGGATAAATATCTTTGCAGTAAAGCGTTGAACCCCAGCCGGTATGCGCTATTATTACGTCTGGTTTCATATTGCGCTCACGGGCTAACCATTGCAACGCACGAATTACGGCTTGTCCTTCAACTACAGCTTCAGCGGCGGGGCGCAAAGGTCCCGCGTTTTTTATATATTCTTCTTCTTTCTCGGTAGGCTTGCCGTAAAGTGCAAGTGTTACGCCTTTTAATTGCGAATTAATCGAATTATCTTTTGCGCAAAAATAAACCGTGTTTTCAGGATTGCGCGCAAGGTACGGAGCTAAATTTAAATACTGCGCCGGAAAACTTGGGTGCAGAAAAAATATATTCATTAAAAACACTCCTTTTGTAGTGGGGTAGTGGTGTAGTTCGGTAGTTGGGTAGTATTTACTATCACACTACCCAACTATCCTACTACCACACTACATTATCCCATTTGTGAATTGTACAATTTTGCGTACACGCCATTTCGTTTCAAAAGTTCATCGTGAGAGCCCGCCTCAACGATTCTGCCCTTTTCAATAACAATAATTGCGTCGCAGTTGCGAACTGTTGAAAGTCTGTGCGCAATCATTATCATTGTACGCCCTTCGGCGATTGGTTCAATATTTTGCATAATAATATTTTCAGATTCATAGTCAAGCGCAGAGGTTGCCTCGTCAAAAATCAAAATACGCGGATCAGAAATTAACGCACGCGCAATAGCAATTCTTTGACGCTGACCGCCGCTTAACAAACTGCCGCGTTCACCGACGAAAGTTTCATAACCGTTTTGGAAGTTGTCAATAAATTCAGTTGCGCCCGCCATCTGCGCCGCCCTTACAACGTCTTCATGACTTGCATTTGGGCAAGCGATTCTGATATTTTCTTCGATAGTACCGCTGAAAAGTTTGCTGTCCTGCAAAACTACGCCGATTTGACGACGCAACCATGCCGGCTCAACCTGCGCGATGTCAACGCCGTCAATTAAAATTCTGCCGTTTTCAGGCAAGAATAAACGCTGAATTAATTTTGTAAGTGTCGATTTACCGGAGCCGGAACGCCCGACTATACCGACTTTCATACCGGCGGGGATTCTGACATTAATATTATCTAAAACCTTGCCGCCTTCAGGGGTATAGCTGAAAGTTAATTTTTCAAGTGAAATTTCGCCGCGCAAACTCGGCAAAGTTGTTCTTGAAGGATTAAAAGCCGGTTCAGTTTCTTCATTCATAATATCGCCCAAGCGATCCATTGAAACGCGAATTTGTTGGAAATACTGCCACTGATTAATTAATCTCATAACAGGTGCGATTAATTGTCCCGCAATCATCTGGAAAGCGATTAATTCACCGACGGTAATTTCATTTTGCATAACGTTATACGCGCCGACCCACAAAATCGCAAGGTTGAACATACTGAAAAGAAATGTACCGATAGAATTTGCAACGTTCGCAAGGTTAATGACGTTGAAAGAAGATTTAACCAAACGCGCCAACATTTCTTCATAGCGGCGAATAAAATTATTTTCAACGCTCGTTGCCTTAACCGTGTTAATGCCCGTGATTGTTTCAATCAGAAATGAACGATTTTCAGATGCAATTAAAAATCTCTCGTTAATCATACGCTTGAAAATCGGCGCAACGATTAAATTCAGAATGACGAAAAGCGGAATCATTACCAAAACAATAACGCTCAACATTGTATTGTACATAAACAGAACGCAGAAATAGACAACTGCGAAAATCATATCCAAAACAATCGTCAAACTGGAACCGGTTATAAAACTTCTAAGCGTCTGCAATTCGCCCAAACGTGATACAACATCGCCTGTTTGCCATTTTTGAAAGTAACTTAACGGCAACGCGGTAATATTTTTAAACAGGCGCGAACTTAACGCCACGTCCATTTTTGAGCAAATATTTGTAAACAGGTAGGCGCGCAGTCCCATCATCCAATTTTGGAATATGGTACAAATAATCATACCCATAACCAAAATATCAAGTGCATCTGATGCACGGTGTACCAAAACTTTATCAATAATATTTTGTACAAAGAACGGCGACGCCAAACCGATTAATTGAAGAATCAGCGACATAAAAAGTACACTGCGAAGGTATGGCGCGTACTTTGAAACGACGGGCAAAAACCATTTGAAACCGAATTTTGAATGTTTCTTTTCAAGTTCATAACGGCGCGTGAATAAAATCGCTTCGCCCGACCAATCCATTAAAAGTTTGTAGCGTTCGGCTTTAACAGGTTGCTGAGAGAAAACCGGATCCATAATGTAAATATCGTTATCCCGAATTGTCGTAATAACAATTTTTCTGCCGGATTTCATCTGAATCATTGCAGGATAAACAAGCCTGTCTAAATCTGCTTCAGTCAAGCCGCTGTAACTGCGCGCCTTCAATTTTAAATCTCTGGCGGCTCTTACAATGGTTGTAAAATCAACGCTGCCTTCAGTCAAAACATAAGCGCGTTCAAGTTGGCGATAATCTGCAGGTATGTTGTAATATTTCGCAATGGCGATAAGACAAGCTAAACCTGTATCAATGCCATTGACGCGCCCGCCGTCAACAGGCTTAACATCAGTACTGACTTCTCGGTTTGCCTGTTCGGCGGGAACTTTTGCCACGTCGATTTTTGCCAATGCCTGTTTGCCTTGTCCGTCTGAAGGTTGCGGACTTTGCCCGCCACTCGGCACTAAATTTTTTTCGTCTTTGTTCTCGTTATCAGCCATTAAATCAACGCTCCCTCAATGCTTCGGAAGTGTAGCGGCGGAACGGATCGAGGAAGAAATCTATAATGCGTTTTTCCTTGATTTTAATTTCCGCGCTAACGTTCATACCGACTGCAAGCGGTACGGATTCGCCAAAAACGTCCATAACCGGTTTACCAATCGGATTCATAATCAATTTAAATCTCTTGTGGCGTTCAGGGTTGGTAGGTTCGTTAACCGCGTCCGCGCTGACTTCAACTACTTCTGCGTCAACCATACCGAATTTTTGGAAGTTAAAAGTTTCAACCTTAACTTCGGCAGTTTGTCCGACTTTTATAAATCCAATGTCTTTGTTATCTGCGTAAACTTCAAATTGCAAGGAAACATCTTCAGGAACAATTTGCATTAAAGGTTGCGCGTCCGTAACAATACCGCCGACGGTATGAACTGACAAATTGTAAACTCTGCCGGAAGTCGGCGCAACGATTGTAGCCATTCTGGAATCTTCATCAGCTTTTTTGATAGCCTCTGTAACGGAGTAATATTCTTTTTTAGCTTCAACCAGTGAAGTCATAATATCTTTTCTGTAGGAGGCGTCAACGTTCGCCAAATTTTGTTCAGCCTCTGCAATTTCTGCTTGAATACTGTTAATTGAATCAAGTTGAGCCTGTGCACTTTTTGCATATTCGATAGTTTGATTTTGTTGTTCCAAAAGTTGGAATGCCGAAATTGCATTTACTTCCATTAATTCGTTAAGGCGGCGTTCTTTTTCTTGAGCAATTTTCAAGCCTTCAGAATATCTTTCATAAGTTGCGCGGTTTGCTTCCAACTGCGCCTGTTTTTGTTCAATGATACTTTGACGAGATTGGCGTTGAGTTCTATAGTCATTCGTACGACTTTGATAAAGTGCCAATTCTGCCGCCAAATCGTGAGCTTCTAAATCGGGGTCTTCTTCCGGTGTAAATGGTGCTCCTGTTAATTCAGCCGTCAAGCGTTGAATATCCAATTTGTAATAGGCGGCGCGTTTTCTCAAGCTGTCATAATCCGCGCTTGTAGTTGTAGGATCAAGCAAAATTAAAACGTCGCCTTCTTGAACGTTGTCGCCTTCTTCAACGCGAATTTCTTTTATAATCCCTTTATTTTTTACTTGGACAGTTTTAGCTTGTCCTGACGGTATGACTTTACCCGGGGCAACTGCAACTTCGTTAATGTGTCCCAAAATAGACCATGCCAATGCCGCTACAAGCAACGCCAATATTGACCACATAACTATTCGCCCTGTCGGTGACGGCGGCGTTTCGGTTACTTCCAATATTGCCGGTAAAAATTCGGTTTCTTTTTCACGTTCTTCGCCGTGAACTAACCAGTTCCAAAATTTCAATTTTAAATCTCCCTTCGGTCGATTTTTAGATAGTCAGTTTTTCAGATGGTCAGATGGTCAGTATTTCAGATAGTCAGTATCTAACAATCTAACCATCTAACGATCTAACCATCTAGCCTCTGCCTTCTTGTTGGTCGTGCAAATATTTATACAGCCCGCCAAGTGCAATTAATTCATCGTGCGTGCCTTGTTCGACAATGTGTCCTTTATCTACAACAATAATTTTGTCGCAACGTCTAACCGCGCTTAATCTGTGAGCAATGATTAACATTGTACGATCTGCGCCAATCGCTCCCATATTGTTATAGATAATGCGTTCAGATTCATAGTCAAGCGCAGAGGTTGCCTCGTC
>CAJOGS010000046.1:10748-13600 GCA_905234045.1 uncultured Selenomonadaceae bacterium
CGCGCTATTGCAACTCTTTGACGTTGCCCGCCTGATAAACTGTCGCCGCGTTCGCCAACTTTTGTATCGTAACCTTCTTTGAGTTCCAAAATAAAATCGTGTGCACCGGCTAACCTTGCCGCACGAATAATTTCATCCATTGTGGCAGTCGGGCGGCTTACTGCGATATTGTCACGGACGCTTGAATTAAACAGATAATTTTCCTGCATAACAACGCCGATTTGATCGCGCAGCCAGCCTAAATTTGCCTCACGGGTATTAATGCCGCCGACTGTAATTGTGCCTGATTCCGGAATATACAAATTTTGTACAAGATTGGTTAAAGTACTCTTACCGCTGCCGGAACGCCCGACTATACCGAGTTTTTCGCCCGGGTTAATTGTAAGATTAATATTTTCCAAAACTAACGGCAAATCGACGCGGTATCTGAATGAAACGTCTTTAAATTCTATTGCGCCGTCGATTCTGTCCGCGCCGCGTTGTCCCATTTCTCTGACAATAGGTTCCATTGGCGTATTTAAAATATCGCCGATACGTTCAAGAGCCAAGCCGACTTGTTGAACTTGCGGCCACATTGTCAAAAGTTTTGTCATCGGTGAAATTGCTTGACGTGAAATCATCTGGAAGGCGATTAATTGACCGAGTGTAAATTCGCCGTTCATAACCATATGACCGCCATACCAAAGAATTGCCATTGAAATTATAACTTGTACCACGCCCGAAAAAGCGTTAATGACAAGATTAAATTTCACGTTTTCAAAAGTAGTGCGAACATAACGCGCCAAAAGATTTTCCCAACGATTGACAAATTGCGGTTCAATCGCCAATGCTTTTATCGTTTCAATATTTGTAATCGCTTCAACCATAAAAGCATTATTCATTGCGCCTGTACGCCAGACCGCTTCAATTTTTCTTTTGATAATCGGTACCGCCCAAATATTTTGCACAAGATACAGAGGAACGATGCACAATGCAATTAATGTCAGCGGCACGGAGTACCACAACATAAACGCAATAAAGACGATTGAGAAAAATACGTCCAGCACCGTCATTAAGCCTGTACCCGTCAAAAATTCTCTAATCTGCGTTAATGCCCCGACGCGCATTAATGTATCACCGACGCGCCGTCTTTCGTAATACGGCAAGGGCAATGCTATCAAATGACGAAACAGCCGCGTCCCCAAAATCGCATCAAGTTTATTTGTCGTGTGGTTCAGTACGTATTGTTTTATCAGCGTCAAAAGTGACTGCATGAAAAAGAACAGTACCATTGCCGCACCTATAACCGTCAAGGTTGAATAACCGGCGTTTCCTATGACTTTATCAATAATAACCTGCGTAATCAGCGGGAATCCAATTCCCATTAATTGCAGGAAAAATGACGCTACCAAAACTTCGCTGAGCGGTTTTTTGTAGCGTTTCATGACTTTTAAAAACCAGTCTACATTGAATCTTTTTTTAAAGTACGTCCAACTGAATGCCGCCGAAAAAATTAAAAGTTCGTTTGACCAACTTTCCAAAAAATCTTTCATCGGCATTGCTACCGGTTTATTTTGGCGCGGATCTATAACCAGTAAAACTTCATCGTTGGCACTGCCAATGGCGATATACGCGCCGTCATTCATTTTTGCTACTGCAGGATATTCTATTTCTCTCAATTCTTCGGCAGTCGGGCGGATCATCGTACTTCGGACGCTGTATTTTTTCGCCAGTTTTTGTAATTTCTCCCAATCAACTTTATCATCAGTATCAGGATTTTCTTTGTAAATTTTTTCCAAGTCCTTAACGCCGAAATGTTGCAAAACTTTTATAATCGAAATTACGCCGGTTCTGTTCGCCGCTGAGGAGGATTGATTTTCAGGCATATTGCTATATGATACTCCTTTCGTTTTGTCAATGAAGGAACGCCATTAATTTTATCGTAAAAAAAGGATTTTTCTTTACAAATTGCTTTAAAATTTTATTAGGGCTTGTTAAGATTAGATGTTCAGATTGTCAGTGTTTCAGATCGTCAGATTGTTAGATTGTCAGTGGTCAGTATTTCACTAGGGCATGTTGAAAAAGTTTGTTATCAAATTCTTGGTTGAAAGTTTTTATTTTTTGAACGTACTTTTTCTTTGTTGCGTCAAAGAGCAAATCCTCCTACTCGTCGAATTTGCAAGAAAGACGCTTTTTGCGGTGCTGTTTTTTCGTCCTCGAAAAAAATGCACCTGCCTGCAAATGCGAGGAGTACGAGCATTTGCGCCGCACGTCCTGTGCGGCATCTTAGTTTTTCGTTCTTATCGAACAAAAAATAATTCGTGAATCAGCATTTTCAATCAATTTTTCAAAACGCACTATCCACTAACAATCTAGCCATCTAAATTACTTTTTTTGGGCAATGTAAAAACCGCCGTCAATCCAACAGGAAGACAGCGGCTTTTATTCAGTTTCAATCCATTTTATTAACGAAATTTGCGTTTACGCGCCGCTTCAGATTTCTTCTTCCGGCGGACACTTGGTTTTTCGTAATGTTCACGTTTACGAACTTCAGCGAGTGTACCTGCGCGCTGACAAGTACGTTTGAAACGACGGAGAGCACTGTCTATGGTTTCATTTTTACCAACTTTAACTTCATTAGCCACGAATTTTTCCCTCCCTCCGAATCAGTCTAAAGTTCATCGCCAGTGTATTTTACCACGCCATTTATTTATCGTCAATGACGCCTAAATATTTTACTGCATATTTTTTATCTTGACAAATTTTTTTTTCAATGTTAAACTAGCCAAAGTTTTAACGCGCCGGCTTAGCTCAGTTGGTAGAGCAACGCATTCGTAATGCGTAGGTCGAAGGTTCGAGTCCCTTAGCCGGCT
>CAJOGS010000047.1 GCA_905234045.1 uncultured Selenomonadaceae bacterium
ATTTACAAATTCCAATCAGCGCGGCGACTCTTGCATTTCTTTCATCAAGCACGGGCAAAATTTTTAAAATTAAATCGTAGACGCCGATTTCCGGACTTTTCGGCAAAGTCATTCTATTTACAACTTCAAAAAATAATGACGCATACGACATTTTTTCAATATCCGCCGTCAAGTTGCCGTAAAAATTTATAATGTCAGCCTCTTTCACGGTGTCAACTTTTGCGCCGCGATTTATTTCAGCCGAAACATGATTAAACATCTGCAACGCGCCTGACATTGGATTTTTGGCGCGGCGGCAACCGTAGGCGTTGACTTCGATTTTTCCAAAATCCCGCGTAAAAATCGTTACAACGCGGTTAGCGTCGCCAAAATCCGCCGTGCGAAGAATTACGCCCTCAATTTTGTAACTTTTCATTTATTTTCGTTTAACAGCGTCAAAAGTTCGTCGTAATCTTTTTTCAGTTGCATATAATCTTCGGCGATTTTCAATGCCGCCATTACGGCTATTCGAGTGCCGGAAAAAATACGCGAACTTTTGGAAACTGATTGCATATGAAAATTTACCATTTGTACAATTTGATCCAATCCTTCGGGATCGTCGGTTTTCAAGTGGTACGTGTCGCCGAAAACATTAACTGATACGCTTTTCATTTCGGCAACTTTTTTGATTTCTGGCAATTAAAGCACCTCAACTTCTAAGTTCAGCCGCAAAATTTTTCTCAACTGCCGCCAAAATATTTTTGAAAGATTCATCGGCTTCAGCGTCAGTCAATGTGCGTTCATTCGACTGGAATTTGATATTAAACGCCAAACTTTTTTTATCGGCGGCAATTCTTTCGCCGGTGTAAACGTCAAACAAGGTGACTTCTTTGAAAAATTTTCCTGCATTTTTGGTGATAACTTTTTCAATATCGCCCGCCGCCACGTCAAGATTTACCAAAATTGCCAAGTCGCGGGAAATTGCAGGATATTTCGGCAGATTTTCAAAGCTGAATTTTTTGGCGGTACACTTCATCAAAGTTGCAACGTCCGCTTCAAATACGAAAACTTTTTTGTTAATGCCGAGACTTTCGGTAACTTTCGGATGAACTTCGCCGACCGTTACCAAAATTTCACGCCCTTTTTTGAAGATCGCAGTTTTGCCCGGGTGAAGTGCGTAATGTTCGCCCGCTTCAACCGTGTAATTGTAAATTTCAAGTTGTTCCAAAAGTTCTTCAACAATGCCTTTTGCGTCGTAAAAATCGACTTCAACATTATTTTGAGTCCAGCCCTTCGGTTCACGACGTCCCATTATCAAGCCGGCTAATTTTTGAACTTCTTCAGGTTGTTCGGTAATCGGTAAACCTTTAGGATAGAAAACCGGAGCAATTTCAAAAAGTCGAACATCTTCATTTTTGCGGCTGTAATTTCTTGCCGCGTTTTCCAAAATCGAACTCAAAAGAGTTGTACGCAAAAGCGGATATTCATCTGTCAAAGGATTCATAATCGGAACGGCTTTTCTAAGTTCGCTGTCAGCGGGAATTTGCAATTTGTCAAACATATCGGGATGAGTAAACGCAAATGAAATTTCTTCGTACATTCCCAAACTTGACAGGATATTTTTAATTTTGTCGGTGAAATTTTGGAATGGCGATTGTTTACCTTGCAAATTTCCTTTCGGCAAAGTTGCGGGAATTTTATCATAGCCGAAAATTCTTGCGACTTCTTCAGATAAATCTTCCATTAAAGTAACGTCGTTGCGCCACTCCGGAACAATCGCCTCGTAAGTTGTGGAATTTTCCGCGCCGCCGCGTTTCATCAATTCGCCAACTGTTCTGCCGATACTTTGAACAAAATCATCAACTTCAGTATTTTGTACAAGTTCTTTAGCCGCCTTGCCGAAACTTTTAGCCGCGTTTGAAATTTTGTCAAAAACTTCATCGCTGTCAATTTCGGCGTCAAATTCTGAAATTTTAAAGCCCAAAGATTTCAGCACGTCAAGAATTTCTGTTTCACTGTAGGAAGTGCCGAGCCTGTCATTAATTTGCTTGCAGGTGAAATGAACTTTAATTTCAGGTTTCGGCGCGGGGTAAACGTCAACAACGCCGCTGCAAACTTTGCACGCGCCCATTTCCTGTAAAAGTTGCGCGGCTCTGTCCAACGCGGTAACAGTTGCCTTTTCATTAATGCCGCGTTCAAATCTTCCCGACGCTTCAGAATGTAAACCGACTGCGCGGCTTGTGCGGCGAATTGACGCAGAATTAAACGACGCCGCCTCAAGTACAACGGTTGTAGTTTTTTCTGTAATTTCAGTTTCAAAGCCGCCCATAACTCCGGCAAGTCCCGCCGCTTTTTCGGCGTCCGCAATAACCAGCTCCCCGCCTTTTGCAAGTCTGTTGGAATCGTCAAGCGTGTGGAGTTGTTCGCCTTCAACTGCGCGCCGTGCATTTAAAACTTTGCCTTTAATTTCGTCGTAGTCGTAAGCGTGCATCGGTTGCCCCAATTCAACCATAACAAAATTTGTCACGTCAACCACGTTGTTAATTGCACGTATGCCCGCGCCTTCCAAACGTTTCTGCAACCATTCAGGCGAAGGTGCAAGTTTAACATCTGTCAGCACTCTTGCAGAAAATCTATTGCATAAATCCGGCGCATCAATTTTTATTTCGATTAAATCTTTGGCATTTTTGCCCGCGTCTTCATTGACTTTAATTTCAGGAAATTTCGGCGTCTGATTCAAAAGTACAGCCGCTTCACGAACTAAGCCGAACGCACTGAAACAATCGCCGCGATTTGCCGTCAATTCAAACTCTAAAATATCGTCGTCAAGTCCCAAAATCTGCGCGACGGGTACACCAATCGGCGTATCATTCGGCAAAATATAAATGCCGCTTGAATCGCCCTCAATTTTCAATTCGTCACAACTGCAGAGCATACCATTTGAAACAACGCCGCGCAATTTTCCTTTGGAAATTTTTTTACCGCAAGGCAAATTTGCGCCTACCATTGCAACGGGTACAATGTCATTTTGCTTGACGTTTTGCGCGCCCGTTACAATCTGAATCAATTCATCTGTACCGACATTTATTTGAGTTATCCACATATGATCAGAATCGGGATGGCGTTCAATTTTTTCAACTTTGCCGGTTACGACTTTTTCAAGCCCTGCGCCCGCTTTAACGATATTTTCAACGGGATTTCCCGACATTGTAAATTTTTCCGCCAATTCTTCAGTGGTACAATCTATCTTTAAATAATCTTTAAGCCAATTTACAGAAATTTGCATTAGCACACCTCCAAAATTTTAATACCAAGCAACGCCGCCGTTTACAGGAAAAGTTCATTTACTGATATATTTTTCCGGTTCGTTGCAAGCGTGAATGGCATAACTTGTAACGTATTTTTCGAGTAACTTTTCAATTTTGCGTTCTCCGGTTTTACGATTAACCGACACCACGCCGAATTTTTCAGTTTAATTTTCGGGATAATATTTATATACGGCTTTTTCTTCGTTAATTTCCAAAAGTTCAAGTTTTTCCATTTTACCGCGCACCTTTTGCCAATTTTGTAACGTATCACTTTAAGAATAACCGTAACGTTTCATTAATTACAATTCTTTAATCACGGCATTTTCATTCATACCGCTATTTTTGGCAATTTTATTTACAAAAGGTTCTTTCTTTGAATTGCGCCGGAAATTATTTCATCAGTCATTAGAATTGATTCAAAAAGCGTATGTCGTTTTCAAAAAACAGGCGCAAATCATCAATGGCGTATTTAATCATTGTCAAACGCTCAACACCCATACCAAATGCATAACCGCTAACTTTTTTTGGATCGTAGCCGCTCATTTCCAATACGCGAGGATGAACTTCGCCCGCGCCCAAAATTTCAAGCCAGCCTGAATCATGGCAAACTTTGCAACCGCCGCCTTTGCCGTGACAAATTGGGCAATTTACATCAACTTCTGTAGATGGCTCTGTGAAAGGAAAGAACGATGGTCTCAAGCGAATTTTTGTATCTTTGCCAAACATTTCTTTGCAGAAAAAATCCAACGTGCCGACTAAATCGCCGAAAGTAATTTTTTCGTCAATTACAAGTCCTTCAATTTGTGTAAACATAGGGCTGTGGCTTGCGTCGAAATCGTCACGGCGATAAACACGACCGGGCGCAATCATTCTAATTGGAGTATTCGGCGGATTTTTTTGCATTGTCCGTGCCTGAACCGGCGATGTTTGAGTACGCAACAAAATATTTTCAGTAATATAAAATGAATCTTGCGCGTCTCTTGCAGGGTGATCTTTCGGAAGATTCAACGCCTCAAAATTATATAAATCAAGTTCGACTTCAGGACCTTCTTCGACGGCGTAGCCCATATTGATAAAAATTTCTTTAACGCGATTAAGTGTCAGTGTCAACGGGTGCAAATGTCCGCGCTGAATTTTTCTGCCTGGCAAAGTCACATCAATTTTTTCAGACGCCAATTTATCTTGTAACGCTTTTTCTTTGAGTTCAGAATTTTTTACAGCGATTAAATTTTCAATATCTGCGCGCGCTTCATTGACAATTTTGCCGACGCGCGGACGATCTTCCGCGCTAAGTTGGCTCATACCGCGCAATAAATTTGTCAGTTCACCTTTCTTGCCGAGAAATTTAACACGGACGTTATCAAGCTCCTTTAAATCAGCGGCAACTTTAATTTCGGAGTCAGCCGCCGCCCGCAATTCTTCTATTTTATGTTCCATTAAAAAGCCTCCTTTTGCAACAAGTTAATTTACCATAAGGCGGGCGATATTGCAAGCATTTCAAGTCAATGCTATAATTTTTGCAAAATAGTGGGATAGTTGGGTAGTTTGATAGCTGATAGCTTGTAGCTGATAGCCGGTAACTTGTAGCTAACTGCTAACCGCTAACCGCTACAACACTACCGCACTACAACGAAGGAGATTTTTAAATGAATTTAACCGGAGAATCAGTTGAACTTTTGGCACCTGCAGGAACTTTTGAAACATTCAAGGCGGCGATTGACGCGGGCGCGGACGCCGTATATTTGGGCGGAAAACATTTTAATATGCGCGTCCACAATAAAAATTTTAACCTTGATGACGAAGAATTAAGAGACGCCGTAAAATACGCGCATGAACGCGGCGTAAAACTTGACGTAACTTTAAATAATTTAATCAGCGTTGAAGAAATTCCGCCGCTTGAAAAATATCTGCGTTTTCTGGACGAAATTAAAATTGATGCGGCGATTGTCCAAGATTTGGCGGTTGTGCATTTAATTCGCAAACTCGGTTTAAATATTCCCGTTCATGCCTCTGTAATGATGAATATTAACAGCGTCCCCGCCGTCGAAGTTTTGAAAAATTTGGGAATAAAGCGCGTAGTTGTCAGTCGTGAAATGAATTTTGAACAGGTTAGAACTCTGCGCGAAAAAACCGGCATTGAGACGGAATATTTTATTCACGGCGATATGTGCATTGCAGATTCGGGACAATGCATACATTCCGGCGTAACTTTTGGGCAAAGTGGAAATCGCGGGCGTTGCCTTAAGGCTTGCCGTTGGGCGTATAAATTTATTGACGAAACGACGGGCGAAATTTTGGACGATACAAGTTATAAATTGGCGTTGGGCGATATGTGCTTGCTTAGAAATATTCCCGAATTGATTCAGAGCGGGATTTATTCTTTCAAGATTGAAGGACGTATGCGCCCGCCGGAATTTGTCAGCAGAATTGTTTCGACATACCGCCGCGCCATTGATTCTTACATTGCAGACCCGACCGGCTACAGTCTTGCTGAAAATATTTGGCAAGATTTCTTTGAAAAGCGCGTTCGCAAATTTACCACGCTTTGCGCGTTTCAAAAACCTACAAAAACTGATATTGGCTTAAGCGGCAAACGTGAACCGCGCTTTTTCAGTGAAGCGATTGAAGAACCGAATTTTGACGACGCCAAAACTGCCGAAATTTTCGCTAAAGAAACTGCAATAAAAAAATCCGCCGTTAAACCTGAATTAACTGTCAGAGTTACGAGCCTTGACGCGGCGAAGTCCGCCATTGCCAACGGCGCAAATACAATTTATGTCGGCGGCGATACTTTTAAACCGCTGAAACCTTTCACGATTGACGAATATAAAAAGGCTGTCGAACTTGCCAAAAATTCCAACGTGAAAATTATTTTGAACACGCCGCGCATTACCAGAGACAGTTATTTAAATGAACTTGCCGAACTTTTGAGCAGAAAAATAAATTTTGACGGCGTTTTAGTCAGCAATTTGGGAAGTTTGAATTTGGTTAAAAAACTTTCTGATTTACCGATTTATGCCGATCATTCTTTCAATTTGTTCAATCACATTGCCGCCGAATTTTTGCAAAGTTTGGGCGTCCAACGTGCAACCGCGTCGCTTGAAATGAGTTTCGCGCAGGTTAAAAGCGTCGTTGAAAATTCATCACTGCCGATTGAAATTATTATTCACGGCTCAACCGAATCAATGGTCAGCGAACATAATTTAGTCGGCTTTTACTATCCGAATTACAACGAATTTGCCACGCCGGAAATTTTGAACAAACATTTTGCATTGGTTGACAACGCGGGCGAAATTCATTCTCTGCGCGTCGATCAGTTCAATTACAATCACATTTACTTTGGCAAAGATTTATGTTTGTTGCCGTACATTGAAAAATTTATTGGAGCGTCGGCACTGCGAATTGAAGCGCAGGATTATTCGCCTGAATTAACCGCGCTTGTAACAAAAATTTATCGTGCGGCTATTGACGGCAAAAATTTTGACGCAGATTTTGACGAACTCAAAAAAATAACTCCGCGCAAATTGGGCAGCGGCGTTTATAAATTTGCTGAAAGTAAAAATTCTTTGTAGTGTTGTAGCGGTTAGCGAGTAGCAGTTAGCTATCAGCTATCAGCTATCACACTAAAAAGCCGCGTCTTCTGCGTGGCTTTTTTATCTAAAAAATTTTTTAATTTTACCGACGGCTTATGGTATCTAAAAAAATTATTGTTAGTTAAAAAACTTTGTGATACAATACGCCTACTTCAATTTTGAAAGGAGTAATTTTTTTTGGATTTTCTTCATAATGTAGATATTTGGTGGCTGGCTGACAAATTATTAATGCCGCTATGTATTTTAATAGTTGCTTTATTCGTCGGAATTAATTTAAACGGTTTACTTAAAAAGAAACTCAGAGAGCGCGTTCGCAACGACGACGAATCACGTATTAAAAATATTTTTTATAATGCGTTGCAAGGTTTGCCGATTTCAATGTGCCTTATTATCGGCTTATATTGGATTGTCAACACCTCAACTTATTTGCCTGAAGGTTTAGTTCGAGTTTTTTCATACCTGCTTTTTACTGTTGTAGTTATAACTTTTACACGTGTTATTGAAAGAACTTTATCAGGCTTTGTGACATGGAAATTGGAAAGCTCCGGCGAAGTTTCAAGTTCCAGTTTGTTGCACACAATTTTTAAAGTCGTCATTTACGCTTCAAGCGCGTTGATTATTTTAAACGAATTTGGTATTTCAATCGCTCCTATCGTTACCGCAATGGGCGTTGGTGGTATGGCTATCGCCTTTGGTGTTCAAGAAACGGTTGCAAATGTTTTTTCCGGTTTGCATTTGATTATAACGGGACAAGTAAAAATCAATGACTTTATAAAACTTGCGTCCGGCGCAGAAGGGCGCGTAACTGATATTAATCTGCGCTACACTACAATAACTCCTGCGGCTGAAGGAAGTGTAATTATAATACCAAACAAAGATATTGCCGGCGCAATTATGACTAACTTTTCACGCCCGCGCCACGATGTCGGTATAGTTATTCCAATCGGCGTTTCTTACAGCAGCGATTTAGATTTAGTGGAGCGCGTAACTTTGGAAGTTGCCCGCGAAGTTCAAACGCAATGGGACGATTATAATCCTGATGATTCGACGAGTCCATTGCATCCTGCTGTACTTTATCAAGAATTCGGCGAATCCTCGATTAATTTTTGGGCAGTTTTGCATGCGTCAGTTTATACCAAACAACTGAAAATCAAACACGAATTTATCAAGGCAATAAGCAAGCGTTATCGTGAAGAAAATATTGATATTCCGTTCCCGATCAGAACTGTTATGTTGCCTGAAGATAATTCGCTTGATGAATTTTCATTTTCCAAAAAGAAGGGGTGATTACCTATGGTTATTGAAGGCGTAGAAATTACAAGCGTTGGGCTTGACAATTTCACGGCGCAAGAGGCGCAAAATTATCTTAGCTACGTTCAATCACAAGTTACAACGCCGCTGAAATCCATTCAAGTAAAAATGTGCGATGACGGAAAAGTTGACGTGTCATATTTGGCGAAAGGCGAAAAATTTGAACGTATCCGCAGAATCACCGGCTATCTTGTCGGTACTACCGATCGTTGGAATGACGCAAAAAAATCTGAAGAACATGAGCGCGTTAAACATAATGTTTTAGCTTAAAAATTTTTTCTAAAAAAATTTATCCCGTCAAATTGACGGGATTTTTTAATTTAACGTACTTTTTCATAGTAGTTGTTATGGCGTGTTGAGTAATTTTATTTTTAAATGTAAATTTTTTTATATTGAACTTACTTTTATTTGCGCGTCTCTTCGTCGCCTTTGCAAGAAAACGCTAGGGCGTGTTGAAAAATTCCAAAATCCACAAATTTTTTAAAAATCCGCAAAGTGCGGACGTTTTGTAGTGTGGTAGTTCGATAGCCATTAGCTACCCGCTACACCACTATCCAACTACTTTTGCTTCGGAAAAAAGAATGTACATTTAAAAAAATTTCAGTAACTACATTTCATCAGTAAAATTTAAT
This sequence comes from uncultured Selenomonadaceae bacterium, assembly GCA_905234045.1. Classification (GTDB taxonomy): domain Bacteria; phylum Bacillota; class Negativicutes; order Selenomonadales; family Selenomonadaceae; genus Quinella. Next base: position 8,824 of record CAJOGS010000047.1, read on the forward strand.
TTTTTCAACACGCACTAGCTACTAAAAAACGCTCCGTGACCGAATATTTGCACACGTTAAAAAAAATTTTCATTAGATGAAGTTTTAAACTGCAAATTTTCTTTGTATTTTTTAATTTATCCAAAATATTTCTGCGAATAAAAAAACTATCATTACCAAAACTTCAGCAAGCATTTCAACTGCGCCGTAAATATCGCCCGTCAATCCGCCTAATTTTTTTGTTGCATATCTGCCGAAGTACAGCGCAAAAATCATCGCCGCCAACAATGAAATTGCAATAACTACAGCCGTTTCATTTACAATAATGTACAGCGGCAGAAGTAATAAAAGTGCTATGATTAATGCGATTAAAAAAGTTTTCGGCGTGGCGTATTTTGAAAAAGCCTTGCCAATTCCTTCAGGTCTTGCATATGGAAAAATTGAAATTGCCAAAACCATTGCAAGCCGCCCGATTATCGGCACGGCATAAATTGCCATGCAAAATATCACAGGCGAACTTTTCACAAGTTCAGCCATTGCCGAAATTTCCAACGTCGCTACAGTTACCAAACTTACAACGCCAAATGCTCCTGCGCGAGAATCTTTCATAATCTCAAGCATTTTATCCCGTTCCCTGCCGGAAAATAATCCGTCGGCAGTGTCCATAAGTCCGTCGCAATGAATACCGCCTGTTAAAATTACCGTCAAAAAAAATGCAAGTGCCGCCGTAAAAATTGGAATTTGCACATCAGTGAAGTAAATAAAAAGAAAAAGCGGTACAGCATAGCACATGCCCAAAACTGCGCCGACAAGCGGAAAATATTTTACAGATTTGCCGAAACTTTCTTCAGTCCAAATTGTTTGTTTTACGATTGAAATTCTTGTCAAAAATTGCAATCCGATTAAAAATTCGTTCATTTTTTATCAATCTCTTCATCATTAATTATAGGGGCGTTACTTTTTTTCAACCACTTTTTCATTTCCGGTGACTGATGATTATCTTTCAGCCAATTTTTCATCCATTCCGTCATAAGTTGCCGCGCTATGTTCATAATTTCTTCAGGGTGGTTGTAAAAATATTTGCCCATGACAATAAATTTTTGTCCCAAAATTCTGCCTAGAATTTCACTGCCGGTTGAAATTGCCATTCTCACGATAACCAGCAAAAGAATTGAAATTTTGAATCCAAGTACCGTTATTGCAATGCCGCCGAAAAGTGGAAGTAAAAAAACCATTGCCAATTTTATCACGAAAAATGAAAATGCCACACCGATTGCGCCTTTAAAAAGTCTCCAGAGAAAGGGTCCTTGCTTATGTAAAAATTGCCCGATTTCTTTTATCGCCCATTTTGGATTTTTCACGGCTTCTATTAAAAAATTTCCGGTGCGTCGTCCGTAATATTGGAAAAACTCGCCGACTTTTTGAAGTAATTTATTTATGTCAGTCGGAATATTTGCAACCATTGCCCAAATTGCTTGAGGGCTGAAATCGACAACTGCGCCGCGCATTGCCGTTAAAGCGTTGCCAAAAAATGACGGAGCTTTGCTTACAACGCCCGTGACTGATTCGGGAACGGGTAAAGCAGGAATAAACGCCGCTACGACGTACAATGTAATTGCCAAAATTCTTCCCAACGCCATTGCCAAAAAATATTTTATTACGGCGCGTGGATTTTTTCGCAATGCACGCGGAAAACGCTGAATTTTTTTCGGCAGTTTATCAATAAGCGAATGGAAAAATTTATCACCGGCAGAAGGAAAAAATTCTATGCCGACGTCAAACGGAACGTCAAATTTATTTTTATTTTCCTGTTCGATTCGGTGAGTGGTATGAATCATTTTGGCAAAGGCGTCAGAAATTGCAGT
>CAJOGS010000048.1 GCA_905234045.1 uncultured Selenomonadaceae bacterium
GCTGAAAAAAAATATTATTCCGTGCTTAAATGAGGCGTTGAAAATTTTGCACGGCGTCGGAATTTTGCACAAAGATTTAAAACCGGCAAATATAATGTTTCTCGAAAATAAAAATGGCGTGGCACTGATTGACTTCGGAATAAGTTCTGTAATGGAAAATAATATCAGCTTGATAGTTACAAAAAGCGGCTTGACTCCCGCGTATGCGTCGCCTGAAGCGTTGCACAACGCCTATCTTGAAGAATCTGATTATTATTCGCTTGGAATCACGATTTACGAATTGTTTTGCGGTTATACGCCGTACGAAAATTTAAATTCTGAGGAACGCGCCCGCTATATTTCGATTCAAAAGTTGCCGTATCCTGAAGATATGCCGCAAGAATTGCAAAATTTAATCAGCGGCTTGACATACAGCGATTTGAGCAACCGCAACGATAAAGAAAATCCCAACCGCCGTTGGACTTACGATGAAGTTAAAAACTGGCTTGACGGTAAATCGCAACCTGTACCGGGTTCAAAAATTGAAGTGTCGGCAGTCGGAAAATTTGAACGTCCATATAAATTTGACGGCAAAAATTATAACAATGCAGACGATTTAATTTTGGCGTTGGCAAGTAATTGGGCGGAAGGCAAGAAACATTTTACACGCAGTTTACTGTCAGCATTTTTCAAGACGCAAGATCAAGAATTTGCAAGCTACTGCATGGACGCCGAAGAGGAAGTACAGCGCGGCGGAAATGAAGATGTTGCATTTTGGAAATTGCTTTATAAACTTTCGCCAAATCTTAAAAAATTTTTTTGGAAAAATAAAAATTATGAATCGGCGCAAAAACTCGGTGAAGATATTCTTTTGAAATTGCGAATGGCGGACACGAGCGAAAAAAATATTTGGGACGAAATTTTAGATAATAAATTGCTGTCAAAGTATCTCAAAAATATTTCGACGCCAAAGGCAATTATCGACGCGGTAAAGGCTCTGGAAACTACCAACAAAGACCGCGCAAACGGCAACCAAAAATATTATCAGTTGGCGTATCTTTTGAGCGGCAACAAAGATTTTGTAATTGACGGACAAAAATTTTCGACGGTCGAAGAATTGATTGACTATATGAATCAGCTGTTGAGCCGCTCCGCCGAAACTTTTGAAAGTTTTTGTTACAAGCTGATTGACAGCGATAACAATTTGAATGAAGAATTTGAGGCGTGGCTTATCGCCATTGGCAAACGCGCCGAGTTAAATAATTGGAAAAATACTTTGAAAACTGCTTGAGGTGTTAAAATGTCAGGTCCAAAAAGTTCTTATTATGATATTACAAAAGAAATGAAACGCCTTTTGAAGGAGCAACGCCGCGAAGAGGAACGCCGCCGCCGTGAGGAAGAAAAAAGACGCCGTGAAGAGGAACGCCGCCGCCGTGAAGAAAAAGCGCGGCAGGACAGAATTAAAAAAGCTGACGCCGCAATAGATAAAGCATTTGAAAATTTTTCATCGGCAGTTGAAGAAAATAAAAATATTTCCGCGCCAAAAAATAATTTCGACGCCGCCAAATTTTTGAATCAACTGGAAATGTTGGCGAATAATTCAAGATTATCAGCGGCGTTGCTTGAAAAAGTTGAACAGACGAAAATTAATTTTGAAAATATTTTCGACCCTACGTATAAAAAAAATTTTGCCGCGCTGAATATTGCGCCGCTTGTAAAAGAGTGCGGCGAATATCTCAAAATTTCTGAAGAAATCGCCGCGCTTGAAATTGATTATAAAATTCTCTGCGAAATGGCGGGCGAAACTGCAATGCCTTTTGAAATTTCTGCTGAAAATATTTCAAAAATGAAGACTGAAATAAATCACCTGCGCGAAAAAATTGCAGCAGACGACGAAAAAAATTATATAAACAAGTGCCTTGATGAAGTTATGGCGGAAATGGGCTACAACGTTATCGGCAGCCGCGAAGTTACGAAGAAAAGCGGCAAACATTTTAAAAGCGAAATTTTTACCTACAGCGACGGGACGGCGGTTAATGTCACGGCGTCAGATGACGGAAAAATTGTAATGGAATTGTGCGGGCTTGATGAAGTTGACAGGACGCCGAATTTTTCAGAGAGTGAGCAACTTTGTCAAGATATGGAAAATTTTTGCAAAGATTTTGGAGAAATTGAAAAGCGATTGGCAGAAAAAGGCGTTGTACTGCGTCAAAAAATTCAGCGACTGCCGCCAAATGTCGAATATGCACAAATTCTCAATGTCAGTGATTACGAATTAAAAGGCGCGGTTGAAAATTTCCGCACGAAACGCCACCACGAAAAAATTTCACGTTACAGGAGCAACAGAAATGAATAAATTTAAAATTTGTCCGGAATGTGGCACGAAAAATCCGCCGGACGTTTCAGACTGCATTAATTGCGATTGCGATTTAATGAGCGTCGAAATTACCGACGAAAATTTAAACGCCGCCAAAAAAGTTTCCGCCGAAAAAATTCCTCAAAATTCTTTAGTCAAAATTTGCAGTGAATGTGGCGCAAAAAATCCGCCGAATGTTCGCAAATGTGCAAATTGCGGCGAAGATATTTCAGATATTTTAGCGACTGCCGACACTGCCGAAAAATTTAAGCTGAAAAGTTTGGACGGCGCAATTACTTTTGATATTGACGGCGAAATTATTATCGGGCGCGAACACGCATTGAAAGAATATCTTGCAGAAAAAATTTTTGTCAGTCGCCGCCATTGCCGTTTTAGCGTTGAGGGCGATGAAATTTTTGTCGAAGATTTGAACTCTGCAAATTCAACCTATGTGAACAACAAAAAAATTTTCGGCAAAACAAAAATATATTCAGGCGATGAAATTGGTGTGGGCGGCGCAGTTTTTAACGGCACGCGCCAAGATAAAGCCGCTTATTTCGTGGTGTGTTAAATGTACGTGGCAAGGATTTTATATCCCGTGAAAGTTTTGGGACCGGGCAACCGCATTGGTATTTGGTTTTGCGGTTGTCCGCGCCGCTGTGACGGTTGCAGTAATCCCGAACTTTGGAATTTTCAAGAAAAATATAAAACTTCGCTTGAAACTGTGCTGGCACTGATTAAAAAAATCGCTCAAAATAATCCTGTTGACGGTTTCACGATAACGGGCGGCGATCCGTTTTTTCAACAGCACGATTTAGCCGCGTTGTTGGCGCAAATTAAAAATATCAGCGATGATATTATTGTTTACACCGGCTATTTGAAAAAGGATTTGTCGCCCGCCGCGTTGAAAAATATCGCCGTGCTGATTGACGCGCCGTATATTAAAGCCCGCAATAATAATTGCTTGTTGCGTGGCTCTGACAACCAAACGATTTATATTTTGAGTGATAAATATCGTGCCGCCTACGAAAAATATTTGGCTACGACTGAAAACCAAATTCAAAATTTCGCCACGCGGGACGGTTATATTTCTGTCGGTATTCATCGCGCAGATTTTAAATTTTAGGAGGTGGATTTTATGAGGTATGGAGATTTTGAATACGAAAAAATTGGAAATGAGGTAGAAATTACTTATTTTTATGGAGATGATACTGATTTAGAAATTCCAAAGTATATAAATAAGTTACTTGTAACTTCTATTGGAGAATATGCTTTTTTAAATCGTGCTAACTTAACAAGTATAACAATTCCAAACTCTGTAAAAAAAATTGGCGAATCTGCTTTTAGTGATTGTGAAAGTTTGGAAAGTATAGTAATTCCAAAATCTGTAACAGAAATTGGAGAGTCTGCTTTTAGTGGTTGCAGTTCGTTGACAAGCATAACAATTCCAAACTCTATAGCAGAAATTAGAGGACGTACTTTTGAGGATTGCACAAGTTTAGAAGGTATAACAATACCAAACTCTGTAACAGAAATTGGAGAGTCTGCTTTTAGCGGTTGTAGTTCGTTGACGAATATAAAAATTCCAAAATCAGTAACTGTGATTGAAAATTGGGCTTTTAAAAATTGCAGTGAATTAACAAGTATAACAATTCCAGAATCAGTGATTGAAATTGGAGGTTGGATTTTTGACGGTTGTGAAAGTTTGGAGGATATTACAATTTCAAGTTCTGGGATAGAAATTGGAGATTTAAATTGCAATAATTTAAAAAATGTAACTATTTCAAGTTCTGTGACAGAAATTGGCGAATCTGCTTTTAGTGGTTGTGAAAGTTTGGAGAGTATTACAATTCCAAATTCTGTAACAATAATTGGAAACAATGCTTTTGAAGATTGTACAAATTTGGAAAGTATAAAAATACCAAACTCCGTGACCGAAATTGGAGAGTCTGCTTTTAGTGGTTGTAGTTCCTTGAAAAGCATAAAAATTTCAAACTCTATAACAGAAATTAGAGAAAATACTTTTGAGGATTGCACAAGTTTAGAAGATATAACAATCCCAAACTCTGTGATAGAAATTGGGACGTGGGCTTTTAAAAATTGCAGTAGCTTAACGAGTATAACAATTCCGGAATCAGTGACTGAGATTGGAAATTGGATTTTTGACGGTTGTGAAAGTTTGGAAAGTATTACAATTTCAAACTTTGCAATAAAAATTAGTGAATGGTATTGTGAGAATTTGAGAAATGTAACTATTTCAAATTCTGTGACGGAAATTAGCGACAATGCTTTTGAAGATTGCACAAATTTAGAAAGTATAACAATTCCAAACTCTGTAACAAAAATTGGTAATTCTGCTTTTAGTTGGTGTAGTTCGTTGACCAGTATAGATATTCCAAAATCAGTAACTGAAATTGGAGAAAGTGCATTTGGAGACTGTGAAAGTTTAGTAAACGTTACAATTCCAAATTCTGTAACAATAATTGGAGAAAGTGCATTTGAGAATTGTACAAACTTGGAATTTATTACACTTTCAAATTCTTTAACAGAAATTAGCAACTCTGTTTTTAGTGGTTGTAGTTTATTGGCATTTATAGAAATTCCAAAATCCGTGACAATAATTGGCGATTCTTCCTTTAGTAGTTGCAGTTCGTTGAGAATTATAACACTTCCAAAATCTGTGACAGAAATTGGCGATTCTGCTTTTAGTGGTTGTGAAAGTTTAGAGAGTATTACAATTCCAAATTCTGTAACAATAATTGGTAATTCTGCTTTTGAGGATTGCACAAGTTTAGAAAGTATAACAATACCAAAATCTGTGACAGAAATTGGCGGTTGGGCTTTTAGTGGTTGCAGTTCGTTGACAAGCATAAAAATTCCAAACTCTATAACAGAAATCAGCGATTTTGTTTTTAGTGGTTGTGAAAGTTTAGAGAGTATTACAATTCCAAATTCTGTAACAATAATTGGTAATTCTGCTTTTAGCGATTGCATTAGCTTGTACAACATAGTTATACCAGATTCAGTAACTGAAATTGGTCGCGAAATTTTTAATAATTGCATGAACTTAAAAAAAATAGAAATTCCAGGTAGCAATAAAAATTTACCTTCAATTCAAGATTTTTTGAGTGAATATTCTGCGCTGATGACTTGTCAAAGAATTGATGAGCTTGAAAACGTTCAAAATATTTCTCCAAATAATCTTAAATTATTAGATCAACTGAAAAATTTATTGAAATCTGAAGATTATTCTAATAAATTTGATAATGCAGTATCGGCAATTCTTGATGAAATTTTAAAAAATCAATCCATTGTAAATTTAATCGCTCTGTTAAATGGTTTGTCCAAAGGTTCAACTATAAATTGGATTCCAAATACAGAAGATAAGATTATACATTTAGTCGATATGTGCCAAAATCAGAGGTAAAAAATTATGGCAAATAATATCCCGAAGTGGCACAAAGAATTAGAACTTTTCACGAAGATAAAGCCGCTGATAATATTGGAAGGCAATGTATTGGACTCGTACCAGTACCCGACGCAAAACGGCGGGATAATGTTTATGCCGCGCCTGCCGCAGTATTTGAACTATTTTTTTAAAGATTGCGGTTACCAGAATGTAATTTTTTATGACAGTCTGCGCGGATTCTACAACAACTTTGAAAACGGAGCGATTGAAAATTTTGGCAAAATTGTTCGCGCAGATGTTGCAGATGGTTTCATAAAAAGCAAATTCAGCGGGACGGGCAGGACTGCGCCAAATATTATTCGTGACGCGCTGACACAAAATGCAACTTCGACGGCGATTGTTATGGACTTTGCGTCTCGGTATATCGTAACGCCGGAACAAATCGAGCAGCCGGAAATTGACAGCTTTACAATTCTGTTGCAAGCGTCGCTGGAGACAATAAAAAATTTGTTGGTGCTGATTGTAAACAAAGTCAACGATCTGCCCGCGTGGTTTTATCTTCAAAATCCAAATGTAAAAATAATTACAATGTCAACGCCGTCAAAAGGCGAACGCGAAAATTTTATCAAGGGCGAAAAACAATTTCCATATTTTTTTAATAAGGCAGTACGTGAAAATCAGCTTGACTATTACAACGAACACGCCGAAGAATTGGCGAAAATTCAAGATAAATTTGTTGCACTGACTGACGGAATGAGCCTGAAAGAGTTAAACAGTTTGAAACAACTTTGCAAAAACGAATGTAAAAATATTCGTGATATGTGCGATATTGTGGACTTGTACAAGTACGGGATAAAAGAAAATGCGTGGAAAAATCTTGACCGCGCCAAAATTAATAAAAAATTATTTGAACGGCGCGTAAAAGGACAAGACGCCGCAATTTCCAAAACGCTTGACATAATTAAACGCGCAATTACAGGATTATCGGGACTGCAAGGCTCTTCACATTCCAGACCAAAAGGCATTTTGTTTTTCGCAGGAGCTACCGGCACGGGTAAAACCGAAACTGCAAAAACTTTGGCGGAAATTATTTTCGGTGATGAAAGTTGTTGCATACGTTTCGATATGAGCGAATATTCACAAAGTCACAGCGATCAAAAATTACTCGGCGCGCCTCCCGGTTATGTTGGCTACGAAGTCGGCGGGCAACTTACCAACGCCGTTAAAAAAAATCCTTTCTGCATTTTGCTTTTCGATGAAATTGAAAAAGCGCACCCGTCAATTTTCGATAAATTTTTGCAGATTCTTGAAGACGGGCGAATGACGGACGGGCAAGGCAACACGGTTTATTTTTCAGAGTCGATAATAATTTTTACAAGCAATCTCGGCACGGCTGAAATTTCAAGCGATATGACGTACAAAGAAATTTCCGCCACAGTTCGGCGTGCGGTAGAAAATTATTTTAAAATAAATCTCGGACGCCCCGAAATTCTGAACAGAATCGGCGAAAATATTGTTGTCTATGATTTTATCCGCGCCGACGTTGCAGAGGAAATTTTGACGGCGCAAATAAATAAAATTTGCCAAAATCTTATGACTGACAAAAAAATTGAAATTCGCCTGACTGAAAAGGCATTTAACGTACTGAAAGAAAACGCGCTGAAAAATTTGCAGAATGGCGGGCGCGGTATAGGCAATGTTGTCGAAAATCTTTTTATAAATCCGCTGTCAAGATTTCTGTTTGACAACGAAATTTTCGGCAACTCAAAAATTTCTGTTGACGATATAAAAATTTCTGCGATTTCCGCCGAATTAATTTGCAGTTTTTCCAATCATTGACAGTGAAATTTTAAAATGTTAAAATTTTACCGCTAAATAAAAAATTTAAAGGTGTTTTAAATGTTTAATTTTTCTCGTAAAGACATGGAATTTTTCGATTTATTCTTAGAGAACGCCAAATATTTTCATTTGGGCGCGGTACTTTTGGACGAAGTTATAAAAGATCCGAATAAAACTTTTGAACGAATCGAAGAAATTTTGGGGCTTGAATCAGCCGCAGACGAAGTGAACGAAAGAATTATTGCCAAACTCAATTTGAGTTTTATAACGCCGATTGACAGAGAAGACATTTATTCAATCGCCGGCGAACTTGCAACGGGCGTTGATATGCTCCATGACGCCCTGCAAAGAATTATAATGTACCACGCAGGACACGCTACAGAAAAATCTGCGCGCATGACAAAATTACTTGTTGAAAGTACGAATGAACTTTTGCGCGCCTTTGAACTTATGCATGATATAAAAAAGAATCAGCGCGAAATGTTGGAGGCTGTCCACAAAGTTTCAGATTATGAAAGTAAGGGCGATCACATTTACCGCGAAGATATTGGCGTACTTTTCGACGAAGCCGAAATTGCGGCAAAGGAAGTCGGCGCAAGTAAGGCGGTTATTCACTTAATTAAATGGAAAGATATTCTTGAAGACCTTGAGCAGACGCTTGACCATTGCAAAAAAATTGGCGATATGATTCGTGGCGTGGTGATGAAATATGCTTGAACTTCAATATTTAATTTTCACTGTAATCATTTTGGCGTTGATATTCGATTTTATCAACGGTTTTCACGATACGGCAAACGCCATTGCAACTTCAGTTTCAACACGTGCATTACACCCGACCCACGCAATTATAATGGCGGCGGGTTTAAATTTTTTTGGTGCAATGTTTTCAACGGGCGTTGCAAAAACAATCGGCGGCGATATTGTCAGCAGTGCAAGTATCGTTGACGAAAAAATTATAATCGCCGCGCTTTTCGGTGCGATTGTCTGGAATTTAATAACGTGGTGGCTTGGTATTCCCTCCAGTTCATCGCATGCACTTGTCGGCGGAATGATTGGCGCGGTTATGATTTCAGTTGGAAGCAGCGGCTTGAATTGGCACGGCATCGGTAAAATTGTTGTGGCGTTAATTGCGTCGCCCGTCATTGCGATTGCAAGCGGTATTATTGTAATGAATATTTTATTTTTGCTGTTTGGAAAGTTCAGCCCGCACGCGGTTAATCAAAATTTTCGGCGCATGCAAATAATTTCTGCGGCAACAATGGCATTTTCTCACGGTTCAAACGACGCGCAAAAATCAATGGGAATTATAACGCTTGCACTTTTCAGCGGCGGATTTATTTCAGAATTTGAAGTCCCGACTTATGTAAAAATTTTATGTGCAACGGCAATGGCGATCGGCACTGCCACAGGCGGCTGGCGAATCATCAGAACTATCGGCGGTAAAATTTTCAAACTGGAGCCAATAAGCGGATTTGCGGCAGATTTAAATTCCTCCATTGTAGTTTTCGGCTCAACGCTTTTACATTTGCCGGTTTCAACCACGCACGTTGTATCAGGTTCAATAATGGGCGTCGGCACTGCCAAAAGAGTTAACGCGGTTCATTGGGGCGTTGCTCAAGAAATGGTTAAAGCGTGGATTATGACAATACCGCTTACGGCTTTAATGGGCGCGGGCGCATATATTTTTACAAATTTTATTTTTGAATGACATTTCAACACGCTTGAATTAAAAAATCCTTGACAATTACGCTGTTAAATCGTATCATTGCAGAAATTTGATTAAGACTTTAAATTTAAACTAAAATTGAATATTGATTGGATTGGGTGTTGAAAAACTTAATAAAGAATTCGGTACAAGCCGAAACGGTCCCGCCACTGTAACAGCGAGCAAATCTGCATTATGTCATTGAGTGAAAACTTGAGAAGGCGCAGACAAGCGACGACCTGAAGTCAGGAGAATTGCCCAATCAACAATCACCGTTGGAACTGCGAGCGACAGTAAGGGGATTTAGTTTTATAGTGCAATGGCGTAATGGTATTTTACTATCACACTATCAAACTACTTCCGGCTTTGCCGGATTTTTTAGTTATTCCTCGAATTGCTCCGCGCTTTTCGAGTTTTTTTAATTTCGACTTCCTGCGAATTTCGCATGAATAAATTTGCTCATACATTTCAAATTACAGGCGGCGCAAAATTTTTGGCGTCGTTTTTTCTTTATGAAATCTGCAACGCTTGTAGTGGCTAGGGTCTGTTGGTAAACTCTTACTTTTGAAAGATTTTTTTATATTAAACTTACTTTTCTTTGCTAGCCCTGCGCGGTTTACACAGTAAAGCGTGCTCTTTAGTTGAAAAGTAACAAAAGAAAGGGCTCCTGCCTGTCAGGTTTTTCGCGTTTGGCGCGGTAGAAATTCCAACAATTCAGCCGCGTCCCACCTTTTACACAAATTTTAATCACAGGCAAAAACAGAGACGGGCTGGGGCGCGGGTAGTCCAACAGAAAGACATTTGCTGAAGGTTGGGTAATTCCAACTCTCAAATTTTTTAATTTGTAGCATTTTTGATTTTACCAACAGCCGTGTTGTTGGTAAAATCTTAGTTACTGAGTTTTTTATTTTTAGATTTACTTTTCTTTCAAAAAGAAAATACGTAGAAAAAATGCAAAAGTTGCACAGTTTTTTACTAACAACTAACAACTACTTCGACAAGGCAAAGAAAAATTTCTTTAAATTAAAAAATTTATCTCAAAGTATGAGTTTGACAACAAGCGATAATTTTATATTATGAAACTGAGGGACGTTTAATAAAATTTAATATTTTCAATTTGGAAGGTGATTAATTTATGGATAAAAAAATATTGCGCCGAGAAATGCGGGCGCGTCGAAAATCTTTAAATGAAATTGAACGCCAAAATTTCAGCGACGAAATTACAAAAAAATTTTTGGCGTCAGATGTTTATAAAAATTCGGCAGTTATAATGGCGTATGTTTCAATGCCTGAAGAAGTTCAACTGCAAAAAATTTTCGTTGACGCCTTTGAACAGAAAAAAATTTTGTCAGTACCGCTAATCATTGGCGCGGGCGAAATGTCGGCGGTTGAAGTGCCGAATTTTGACGCGCTTGAAATTGGCGAATTTGGAATTTTGACAGTTCGGGAAGATTCAAGAAAATTTATTGACGCGGAAAAAATTAACTGCGTCATTGTACCGGGCGCGGCTTTCGATATTCATAAAAACAGATTGGGACTCGGCGGCGGCTTTTACGATAAATTTTTACCGCGTGCAGTCAATGCAAAAAAAATTGCGCTTGCCTACGATTTCCAAATTGTTGACGCTGTACCTACTGAACCGCACGATTCGCCGGTTGATATGATTATCACCGAAAAACGAATCATAAAATAAAAACCGTCCAAAAACGGGCGGCTATTTTTTTGAAAAATTTTTTCACAGCCGACACTTCTGCAAACTTCAATCTTGCTTGCCTTAAAATCAATATTGTAGTATATTTTAAGCTACTTTATCGAAAGGGGCAAATTTTTTGTGAGAAAAGATGTTTTTGCCAAATTATTCGTTTGTTTAGCGGTGATTGTGGCTTTATTTGTAATTTTTGTTCGTCCGCTTGCATATTCGATTCGTCAAGGGCTGGACTTACAAGGCGGTACACATGTTGTACTTGAAGCTGAAGATACAGCCATTGCAAAAGTTGACGATGACGCAATGCGCCGCGTTGTAAGCATTATGGAACGCCGCATTAATGAACTCGGTTTAACTGAACCAATCGTACAACGTGAAGGCGAACGCCGCGTTATTATTGAGCTTGCCGGTATCAAAGACCCCGATAAAGCTATTGCAACCATTGGTAAGACTGCAATGCTTGAATTTAAAGACGAAGACGGCAACACAATTTTAACCGGTACTGATTTAAAAGACGCGCAGGCGGCTATGCGTCAAGACAACGGGCAATGTATCGTCAGTCTTGAATTTTCTGACGAAGGCTCAAAAAAATTTGCTGATGCCACACTTGCGAACGTCGGCAGACAAATTGCAATTCTGCTTGACGGCGAAGTTTTAACTGATCCTGTAGTTCGTGAACCGATTTTGGGCGGACGCGCAGAAATCAGCGGACAACGCGATTTGGAAGAGGCGCAAAGATTAGCCGTCTTACTTCGCAGCGGCGCACTTCCCGTTAAAGTCAATATTATTGAAACTCGTACAGTAGGACCTTCACTCGGGCAAGATTCAAAAGATAAATCTGCTTTTGCATTTGTCGTCGGTATTTCCGCAGTTTTAGTTTTTATGTTGCTTTTCTACCGCGCTTGCGGCTTTATTGCTGACGTTTCATTAATGGCTTATACGCTTTTACTTTTGGCACTTTTAAAATCACTCGACGCCACATTAACTTTGCCGGGCGTTGCGGGTATCATTCTTTCAATCGGTATGGCGGTTGACGCCAACGTTTTGATTTTTGAACATTTCAAGGAAGAATTTAGACTCGGAAAAAGTATTCGCCTTGCAATGGATTCGGGATTTAAACGCGCTTTTACAACAATTCTTGACTCAAATACAACAACGATTATTGCGGCGTTTGTACTGTTCCTTTTCGGCACGGGCAATATCAGAGGTTTTGCAATAACATTGGGATTGGGCGTTGTCCTGTCAATGTTTACGGCGATAACTTTAACGCAATATATGTTGAAATTGTTGGTAAATGCAAAGATTTTTGAAAGTCCGAGCGTCTACGGCGCAACAGGATTTAT
>CAJOGS010000049.1:0-15793 GCA_905234045.1 uncultured Selenomonadaceae bacterium
ACGCCTAAAATTTTAAACATATTGTAAAGCCTCCTAAAAATTTTTATCTGTTTATGGTGTATTGAAAAAATAAACGCTTTGATTTTCGTTGATGAGAATTTTTTTATTTATTAAATGTACTTTCTTTTTGCATTGCGAAAAAGAAAGTACCAAAGAAAACGCTAGCCGCGCATACTGCGGTCGCGTCCGGCGACCTGCGCGCGGCGGTCGTGTGAGCGCGCGTCCGTGCGCTCACCAACTTTTCCGCTCTCAGTCAGCGTTTTTTTAGTTGTTTATTTTTCAACATAACCTTGAAATTTTCTAAAAAAGTATTAGATTGATAGTTGTTATTTTTTCACTACCCAACTAACACACTATAACACTACACCACTAACAACTATTTATGCATATCGCCGTTTTTCAAGAAACGAGAATGGAAACTTAAAGCCTCGTCGATTAAATGGGGCGTATTTGCTTTTTTAGTTTCAACAAGAGCGCGTTCATAATAATCAAGCAAAATCGGGCGATAATCGGGGTGAGCGCACTTGTTGATAATTTCAAGCGCACGGCTGCGCGGTTCAAGTCCGCGTAAATCTGCAATACCTTGCTCGGTAATGATAATATCAACGTCATGTTCGGTGTGGTCAATGTGCGAACACATTGGGACAACGCTGGAAATTTTGCCGCCCTTCGCAGTTGAAGGCGTATAGAAAATTGTTAAATAAGCATTGCGGGCAAAATCGCCGCTGCCGCCGATACCATTCATCATTTTTGAGCCGCAAACGTGCGTTGAATTGATATTGCCGTAAATGTCAACTTCCAACGCGGTATTCATTGCGATAACGCCGAGACGATGAACAACTTCCGGCGAATTGGAAATTTCTTCAGGACGGAGCATTATATATTTTCTATATTTGTCAACATTTTTATAGAATCTGTCCATACCTGCGGGCGAAGGTGAAAACGCCGTGCCGGACGCAATTTTCAATTTTCCTGCGTCAATTAAATCTAACATTGCGTCTTGAATAACTTCAGTGTAAACCGTCAAATCTGTCATATCTGAATCGACGAATCCCGCCAAAACTGCATTTGCAACGTTGCCTACGCCACTTTGTAACGGCAAAAGATTTTTCGGCATACGTCCCGCCGCAATTTCTTTATGAAGGAAATCAATAGTAAATTTCGCCATTTGTTTTGAATTTTCATCAATCGGCGAAAGGTCGCGGGTATGGTCTTTAATATCGCAAGGAACGATAAATTTAATTTTGTCGGGCGTGCAAGGAATGTAATTTGTACCAATTCTGTCATCAGCTTTTACAAGCGGAATCGGCAGACGGTTAGGCGGATCAAGTGGAACGTAAACATCATGAATTCCTTCGAGTGCCAAAGGTTGAGTTGTATTAACTTCAACAATGACAATATCCGCACTTTGAACATAACTGGCGGCGTTGCCGAGTGAAGTTGTCGGAATTAAATTTCCTTCTTCGGTAATCGCGCAGACTTCAACAATGGCGGCGTCAATTTTTCCCAAATAGCCGACGCGTGAAAGTTGCGCTGATTCTGACAAATGCAAATCTAAATAATTAACTGTACCGTCGTTAATTTCGGGGCGAAGAGTAGAATCAGTTTGATATGGCAAACGCTGTTTAATGCCTCTGACTGCCGCCAATGCGCCGTCCATTTCGGGACCTGTTGAAGCACCTGTCCAAATGTTGACTTGGAAGGGTTCTTTTTTCATACGTTCGGCAAGTGCCAAAGGAATTGCTTTTGGATAAGCCGATGCAGTAAAACCACTGCAAGCCAAAGTCATACCGGGTTTAATCCAGTTTGCAACTTCTTCAGCGGTAACGATTTTACTTTGTAATTCTTTGTTTCTGACACGATCGGTAATATCGATCATAAAAAAATCACTCTCCTTAAAATACCTACAGAAATTTGAAAAAATAATAGCACTTTGCAAATTTTCCGTCAACTGCGCGGAAATCTTTATTTTATCTGAAATTGTGGTATAATTTTTTTTAAAATTAGGGGATATTGAATAAATCTGGTTTTAAATTTTTTTATTGGTAAACTTTTTCTTGATGAATATTTTTTTATATTAAATTTACTTTTCTTTGCTCGTCCAAAAGCAAATGCTCCTACTCGTCGCATTTGCAAGTACCAAAAGAAAAGACGTTAAACCGCCAGAGATTCAATCCTGCGTGGCTTGCGTAGCATGCGCGGTGAGGCGCGCTCTTTAGCAGGCATGCTCTTTAGTTAATCAATGGCGGCGGCGGTCGTCCGTGACCGCCGTTTACTATTACCTCAAACGTTTCAAAATTTTTGACTTTATCAAAATTAAAAAGGAGCGAAAAAAATGCAAATACGCGGCGCACTGATGTTATTGGGCGCGTCATTTTTTTGGGGAACAACATTTGTAGCACAGCTTGCGGGAATGGACGGCATAGGGCCATTCACTTACGCGGCGTCAAGATATTTTTTAGGTTTTTTATTTTTGTCGGCGATTTTAATTTACACGCGAAAAGCGCGGGCAATCGAACGGCGAAAAGAAAAACTTTCGCACGGCTTTTTGATAGGCTTATTTTGCGGAATTTTTTTATTTATAGCAAGTTCAATGCAACAATTTTCAATGTTATACACAACGGCGGGCAAGGCGGCTTTTATAACCTGCCTCTATATAATGTTTGTACCGTTGGGCGCGGCGTTTCTCGGTAAAAAAATTTTTCCTGAAAATTGGGCGGGCGCAATTTTGGCGTTGACGGGATTATATTTTTTGGCGATAAACGAAGAAATTACAATAAACATTGGCGACGTAATATTATTTTTCAGCGCGTTTTTCTGGACGGCGCATATTTTGGCAGTGGACAAATTCGCCGCCAAAGTTGACGCAATGGAATTATCGACGGCGCAAATTTTTATAACAATGATTTTTAGTGCGTTCGCAATGCTGATATTTGAAAGCCCGACGATTGAGGCGGTAAAAGGCGCGGCATTTCCAATATTTTATGGCGGCATAATGAGTTCAGGCGTAGCATTTACATTGCAGATTTACGGACAAAAATATGCTGAACCTGCGGCGGCGGCAATTTTAATGAGTTTTGAAAGTATTTTCGGCGCGTTGTCAGGTTGGCTGATATTGGGCGAAGAAATGACTTGCCGAGAAATATTTGGCTGTTGTCTGATGATATCGGGAATAATTGTAACGCAATGGCGAATTATCAGCGGCAAGTAGTGCGGTAGTGGGATAGTTATTACTATTCAACTATCCCACTACTTCGACGAGCAAAGAAAAGTAATTCTAAAAAATAAAAAATTTTACAACAGAATTTTTCAAAAAGCCTTGAATTAAAATTATATTTTAAATGACAAAATACTTCGATTGTAGCCTGTAGTAACCAAATATGTTTTGAAATCAGGAATCCCCAAAATATTAGAAACAACATATTGACGTAAAGACTTTAATTCTGAATCGCAATCTGCTATATCAAAAAGTACACCGTTATAACGGATTATCAGCGTAACCTGTTTTTCTTCCAAAATTACATTACATTCGCCATGTACAGGAACGTTGTCAGGATTTTTTGACTTTATCAATATCAAAATATCTTCAACAAGCGTTCCTACCAATATACTTAATCTGTTACCGTAATTTTTATTCAATAATTCCACAACCGTTTTTGAAAGTGAAACCGCATTATCAACTGTTAATTCAAAATCATAGTAATAATTGCGCTTGTTTTCTTCAGGCGGAATAAGAAACGGAAAATTATTTTTGCCATAAATGAAATATACTGTTGCCATAGAAAATAAAATTGTCAGCACGGGAGAAATGGAAAGTCCTATCCAAATACCATATGAATTTCCTGTCAATATACTGCCAACGACAGACATACAGAAAGGTATTATAAAATCCTTCAAGGCACAAACCCAAAGAGCCAATTTTCTCTTTTCGATAAAATAACAGTATACAAACAACAATGTTGACAAGGCTTGAAATGCCATTGTTGCACCGATTAAACGCAAGGCATCAATTCCTTCTGTCAAAATTAATTCATTATTTACTTGGAAAATTTGTATCAGTAACGGCGCAAAAACGACAATGAAAAAAGATAACGTCAAGCCAATGGTTATCATAATTTTGCAGGTCTCTACTATCAATGCATGCAAAGCATAATTATCTTTTTCACCTCGTACTGTTTCAATGACAGGTTGTAAAGCCATACAAAGACCCAAAAAAAATGTTGACAGTCCCAAAATTCGTTCTGCCACAACCAACAGGACAAAAATTTCATCTTCGTATGTATTCATTACATAATAATTCAGTTCAATAATCATAAATGCCGAAAAAACAAAAGTTGAGGCTTTTACCATGCCGGTACTTAAAATTGTTCTACATTCTTTAAAGTCAATATACCATACAAAGGCGATATTATTTTTTGTAATAAAAATCCACGCAACAGATATAATCAAAAATATTATTTTAAAAATAACTGAAGCAGCAGCAATTCCTGTAACATCATATTTGAACGCCAATACTATTGATAATACGAAGTTACCTACAATTTCAATAATGTTTGTAATAGCTGAGACCTTTTCGCCACCTTCAGCAACTATAGTATTATCCAACAAGCAAGAAAGAGGATCAAGACACAAATAGAAAATAATAATACCGTAGTAATCGCTGATATACTCCATTACTTTAACATCTGCAGAGATGCTTTCCAGAAAAAAATTTTCTCCTGCCCGCATTCCTGTAAATATGGCTATACCTGCAAAAACCGCCATTATTATTCCCTGACTAAAAATTTTCTGCGCTTTTTCTATGTTGCAACTTCCGATATTGTAAGAATATTTTAACATTGTTCCGGAGTTTACGATAGAGGAAAAGAAAGTTACCAAAATCATAAATGGTGCCACTACTCCAACAGCAGCCAAAGCATCTTCTCCAACGATATTACCCGCAATCAATGTATCTGCACATGATACCAAAAATGTAGCAACCTCAATGGTTATTACCGCCAACAATATATCCTTGTATTTTTTTATAAGAAAAACAGGTTTTTTACTTTGATTCATAAAAAATTTCTCCGATTTCAATAACTATTCTTCAGACAATACCGCATAAATAAGCTTATCAATGTGCAACCGCGTTTTCTCCAGTTCTTCCCTTGAATCAAATTCAAATACAACAATAGAAATTGGTCGTGTTGCTGTCAAAATATCCTGAACAAAGCAACCATTTTTATTTCCGAGTGGAAAACGCTCTTCCAACAAATGTTGTTGCAATTTTGAATCAATATGCACATGATCAAGCGTTCCGGATTTTTCACTAAATACCGAATAGGCTAATATATTTTTTCTGAATCGCTGAAAATTTTTTAATTCCTCGAAATATGAATTATCTCCAATAGCGGTTGTAATGAGCAATTTCGTTAGATTTACACCGCAAAAATTTTCAATATGTTGAGGATTGTAATATCCGGACTGACGGGGATTGATTTCAATAACAAAAAACTTCCCTTCGTTGGTAAAAAAACCTTCGATATTATATTCACCTAAAATTGCGCCGACTTCTTTTATAATTGCACTTACGGTATTTTTCAATTCTGAAAATTCTTCGTCTGTCAGCACGGCAGGATAAACATCATAAATTGGACGAAGAGGAGCCGCCGCCACTCGATAACTTTCCCTTATGCCGTCCCATAAAATATTTTCATACATGACAAATATATCTAGTTCAATACAGCGCAAAGAATCTGAAACAATATATTCTTCTATGCAAACTTTATGATTACGCGAATTTTTCGCTGCAGTCAAGAATGAATTTTTTAATTCATCCATATTATAAACCACAGTTTGTCCGAAAGAAGATGAACATTGCGCGGGCTTAACTATAATTGGAAAACGCATTGACGAACATTTTTTTTCAATACAATTCAATTCTTCAACTTCAACAAATTTAGGGTGAAATACTCTTGCCCGCTCCTGAACTTCCCGAAATTTATTCTTTGAAAGAAACATTTCTATACTTTCCGGCGAGTTGCAAGGAAGTTTCAATGCTTGACAGGTTTTTGACACAGGAATCATTGCTTTATCGCACAATCCTACAATCCCGTCGGCATTTTCAATTTTTGCTAAATGAAGTAAAGATTTCCAGTTGTTCCAATCAATTTCATAGCATTCATCAGCTAAATCAAAAATATTTTTATCGGCTTTATCACCACAGAATATACAGCGGTATCCAAGTGCTTTTGCTTCTTTCAAAGCCATTTCAGCACGTTCATCAGGCGTGTTACAAACAATCAATATTGTTGTCATGCTATTCACTTCTTTCCAATTCGTTAAAAAAATATTGTGATTTATATCATATGTTTTCATTATAATAGGTGCTGTTGGAAAAGTGAAACGCTTGTGGTAATAGTTAACGGCGGTAACGGACTACCGCTAAAAGCTACTTTCTTTTGTTACTTTGCTTTTAAAAAGAAAAGTAAATTTAAACAGAAAAAAATATTAAAAGTAAGAGTTTACCAACAGACCCTAATTTGACAAGACAAAGAAAAGTAAGTTCAGTAAAAAAATATTCTAAAAAGGATTTTCACAACACGCACTAATAAAAAATATTAAAATTAAATTAAAGGAAAAAATAAAAAAACTGTCGAATAAAAAATTGTTATTTTTAAAAAGAGAAGGGTTGCTGGAACGATGGCGACAATCAACAAATCGATAGGAAATATAAATGTAAAAGCCGAAAAAACAGGCGAAGTTGATGAAACTGTCATTAAACGCGCCGTTGTAAAAATAAAAGTTTTCGGTGTAGGCGGTGGCGGCGGAAATGTTTTAAAACGTCTTGCCGAAAAAGAATTAACAGACGTTGAACTTATTGCAGTGAACACGGACGCGCATGCCCTCAGCCTTTTGAATGTTGAAAATATCACAAAAATTCAAATTGGCGAAAATGCGACAGGCGGACACGGCACAGGCGGCAGATTTGATATTGGCGAAAACGCCGCCAAACGTGATGCCGAGCGTATAAAAAGTGCGATTGAAGGCGCAGATATTATTTTCATAACGGCAGGAATGGGCGGCGGCACGGGTACAGGCGCGGCTCCCGTCATTGCCGAAATTGCAAAAGCTCTCGGCGTTTTAACTGTCGGAGTTGTAACGGTTCCTTTTGGTTTTGAAGGCAACCGCAAACAAAAAAATGCCAACGAGGGTATTTCAAAATTGCGCGTAAATATCGACGCGCTTGTAGTTGTTCAAAATGATAATCTGTTGCAACTTCCTGAAAATAAATCTTTATCGTTCGTGGACGCTTTTAAAGCGGTAGATTTGGTTTTATTGCAAGCCATTCAGTGTATCGCCGAATTGATTTTGACGACAGGTTTTATAAACGTGGACTTTGCAGACGTTACAACAATTTTTCAGCAAAGTACCTCCAGTGATGCAATTTTGGGAATTGGACAAAGTGAAAACAGCGCGGTTGAAGCCGTTAAAAACGCGCTTGAAAGTCCGCTGATTGACAGGTCAATCGACAGCGCACGCGGTCTGATTTTGAATGTTACCGGCGATGAAAATCTTTCTCTTGATGAAGTAAACGAAGCGGCAGATTACATTTTCAGCAAAACTGACGGCGAAATTAATATAATTTTCGGCATAGTCATTGATAAAAAAATGAAAGGCAAGATTCGCGCAATGCTTATTGCTACAGATTTTATTGACAGCGTGGAATTGAAAGGTCAAAAAATTTCTGCGCCGCAATTTAACGCGCCGCCTGTTCAAAATTATCAATCTTATAACGCGATGCCAAGTCAACCGCCGACTGCGCCTTCGTCAAATAATGTTATTCCGATGTTCAATTTTAATCCTTACAATAAAAAATGATGGACGAAAGATTTCAGAGAACGCGCCTTTTAATTGGCGAAGAAAATTTTTTAAAATTGCAAGCGGCGACAGTGGCAGTATTTGGAATTGGCGGCGTAGGTTCGTTTACTGTTGAAGCGTTGGCGCGTTCAGGCATTGGGCATTTGGTTTTAATCGACAAAGATAATGTTGACGTTACGAATATTAACAGACAGATTCACGCGCTTACTTCGACGGTCGGAAAATCCAAAGTCGAAATTATGTGCGAAAGAATTTTGGAAATAAATCCTGCGGCAAAAGTCGATACAATTCAGAAATTTTATCTTCCCGACGAGCCTGTCGAGAATTTTTTTATTTGCCGCTATGATTATGTTGTTGACGCTATTGACACTATGACGGCGAAAATAAATTTGGTGCTGGAATGTCAGAAACGCGGAATAAAAATTATTTCGAGTATGGGCGCGGGCAATAAATTAGACCCCACGCAGTTTAAAATTGCAGATATTTTTAAAACGTCAGTTGATCCCGTTGCCAAAGTTATGCGGAAAAAATTAAAAGAATACGGCGTTAAAAATTTGAAAGTGGTTTATTCTGAAGAAATGCCGCGCAAAATTGACGTCGGAAATTTAACAGGCAAAGTTATTGGCAGTGTGGCATTTGTGCCGTCTGTAGCAGGATTAATCTTGGCGGCTGAAGTCGTCAACGATTTAACAGGACGGGCTGACTGAAAGGAGCGAATTATGAAAATAAGTGTACTGGGTTGCGGACGCTGGGGAAGTTTTCACGCATGGTATTGCGGAAAAATCGGGCACGATGTAACACTTTACGGGCGCGCAAATTCAAAAAATATGCAAAGGCTTGAAAGTACCGGCGGCAATGATTATTTGAAATTGCCGGAAAATGTTGAACTGACTAAAGATCTTGAATACGCGGTACACACTTCAAACATTATAATTATTTCGGTTGGCGCACAAAGTCTGCGCGGCTTGCTCCAAGAAATCAGAGATTTATACATGGATGTTCGAGAAAAAAAAATTGTTCTCTGCATGAAAGGATTGGAAAAAACAACCGGAAAAAGACTTTCAACGATTTTTGCCGAAACTTTAGAAAGTCAAAATGTTGCAGTTTGGGTAGGACCCGGACACGTTCAAGACCTTGTGCAAAGTATCCCAAATTGCATGGTAATTGCGGCGATGAAAGAAAATTTGGCTGAAGAAATGGTTGAAGTTTTCAAAAGTCCGCTGATTCGCTTTTACTACGGCACAGATTTAATCGGCATTGAAATTGGCGCGGCGGCTAAAAATGTTGTAGGAATTGCGGCGGGAATGTTGGACGGCTTGAATTGTACCAGTTTAAAAGGCGCGTTAATGGCACGCGGCACGGCTGAACTTTCGCGGCTTGTTGAAAGTTTGGGCGGCGACAGAATGTCAATTTACGGCTTGAGTCATTTGGGCGATTATGAGGCAACGCTTTTTTCCAATCACAGCCACAATCGCAAATTCGGCGAAGACTTTGTACAGAACAAACAATTTGACAAACTTGCAGAGGGTACCGAAACAGTTGTTGCACTTATGAAACTTTCAAAAATTACCGGCGTTGAATTGCCGATTTGTCGCGCAGTTTACAATATTTTATATGAAAATGCTGAGCCTGAAGAACAACTGATGAATTTATTTATGCGCTCAATAAAAATAGAGTAGTGTTGTAGTGTGATAGTGGTATAGCTATCAAACTACCATACTATAGAACTATCCAACTATCCCACTACATAACTATCACACTAAAAAGGAGGTGCGTGTATTGAATATTGGAGACAGAATAGTTTTCCCCATGCACGGCGCGGGGGAAGTTGTCGGCGTTGAAGAAAATGAAGTCGGCGGCGTCAAGCAGTCGTATTATATTTTAATAATGCCATTGGGAAATTTAAAACTTATGTTGCCGGTAGACAAAATTGAAGAAATCGGCGTGCGCGGAATAATTGATAAATCAAAAGTTAAAGAAGTTGCTGCAGTTTTAACCGCTCGCGCAGATCGTACTTTTGGAAGTTGGAACAGACGCTTTCACGCAACATTGGACAGAATGAAATCCGGCGATATTTTGGAAGTGGCGGCGGTTGCGCGTAATCTTTCAAGGCAAAATATTAAACGCAAAATTTCTGGCGGCGAACATAGATTAATGGATCTTTCACGGCAAATTTTAATCAGTGAATTGGTTTATGTTTTCGATAAATCTGTTGAAGAAGTTACAAAATGGAACGCACGGCAGAAGATGATGATCAGATTGACAGTCAGTCAGATTGATTTACCGACACGCAATATAAAGCCGGTCATTTAAACAAGGAAGGAGCAAATAAAATGAACAACTGCAAAGCTATAGAAATTACAAAAAATATTTATTGGGTAGGCGCGGTTGATTGGTCAATGAGAAATTTTCACGGCTACGAAACTTCACGCGGAACAACTTACAACGCCTATTTGATTATTGACGAAAAAGTTACGCTGATTGACACGGTTAAAATTGATTTCAAAGATGAATTGATTGAAAGAATTTCATCAGTAATTGAACCGTCAAAAATTGACATTATCGTTTCAAGTCACGTTGAACCCGATCATTCCGGCGCGTTGAAAGAAATTGCCGCGCTTGCTCCAAATGCCGAAATTTTAACGACTAATCCAAACGGCTTGAAAGGTTTAAAGGCGCGTTACGGCAATTTGAATTATAAAGCTGTCAAGGCAGGCGACAGCGTTTCTATCGGCGCGCGTACTTTGCAATTTGTGCCGACACCTATGTTGCATTGGCCTGATTCAATGGTTACTTATTGCCCTGAAGAAAAAATTTTATTCAGCAATGACGCCTTTGGCGAACATTTCGCAACGTCAATGAGATTCGACGATGAAAACGATTTGAACACTGTTTTATTTGAGGCAAAAAAATATTACGCAAATATTTTAATGCCGTTCGGCAAACAGGCACAAACTGCATTGAGTGCGCTCGGCAATTTGGAAATAAAATTAATTGCAACAGGGCACGGCGTAATTTGGCGTTCGTACATTGAAAAAATAATTTCGGCTTACAAATATTGGAGCAGTGAAGATATTGAAGATTACGCGGTAGTAGTTTTTGATTCAATGTGGCATTCAACCGAAGTAATGGCAAAAACAATAGTTGAGGCGTTTGCAAAACGCGGGATTCCTGCCGCCTACCACGATATTAAAGTTAATCCGATGTCAGATATTGTAACTGATATTTTTAAGAGTAAATATTTGGCGGTAGGTTCGCCGACGATTAACAATCAAATGATGCCGAATGTTGCAAAATTCCTCTACTACTTGAAAGGACTTCGCCCGCTTAATCACAAAGGTTTTGCATTTGGAAGTTACGGCTGGGGCGGACAAAGTATTGCACAGGTTGAAGAAGAAATGAAAGCGGCGGGAATTGAAATTATTCTTGACCAAGTTAAAATTCAAAATGTGCCGACAAAATCCCAGCTTGATGAAATTACAGAAAAAATTTTGAAACTCGAACTGTGAATTTAGGGGCTAAGGACTAGGGATTTACTTGTAGCAGCTTTGCGGATTCATTTAAGCAATTTTTCTTTGGTACTTTCTCGGAAAAAAGAAAGTACATTTAAAAAATTTCAGTAAATAAAATTCATCAGTAAAATTTTATTTTTTCAACACGCCCTAGTATTTTTCAACAGCCCCTAGATTTAAATCTAAAAATAAAATTTACTTACACAATTTAAAAATAATCCGCAATAAACATACAGTAAAAATAATTTCAACTCAACAAAAAAAATCCTGTCGCAAAAAATTTCTGCAACAGGATTTTTTGATTGAAAAAATTTTAGTCTTCCTCGTCAAACATTCCGCGCTTGGATAAATATTGAACATATTGGCGGGCGCAGTCATGATATTGCATTGACGCGGCGCGCAATGCTTCAATTTCATCATCACGAATTGCACGCATAATTTTCGCAGGATTCCCAAAAACCAAAGAGTTTGCAGGAATTTTTTTATATTGCGGCAAAAGAGTTCCCGCGCCGATAATGCAATTTTCGCCAATCTCGGAATAGCCCAAAATAATTGACCCCATACCGATTAAAGTATTATCGCCAATTTTGCGGCAATGAATTACGGCATTATGACCGATTGTAACGTAATTTCCAATTTCAGTCGGCACATCGTACATAACATGAACGGTTGCATTGTCCTGAACATTTGTAAACGCGCCAATTTTAACCTGCTGAAAATCGCCACGAACTGCCGCGCCAAACCAAATGCTTGATCCTGTACCAATTTCAACGTCTCCGACTACCGAACAATTTGGAGCCAGAAAAACATTTTCAGCTATTTGTGGTTTCTTGTCTTTGTAAGCAAGTACAATATCTTTCATTGAAAAACTTCCTTTCAGTCAGTACCGGAAAGCGGTTATATTTTCATATCTTTTAAAATTTTTATACGTTGCGAACGAATCCAGCCGCCAATTTCGTTTCCTCTAAGTTCAGACGGCGCGTCTTTGCCGCTGACTTTTAAAATTTTTTCGATAATTATTTTTGCGTTTAAAAGGTGCGGCGGCAAGGGTGCAGTTATCGTTGAAATCGTCAACTGAAATTGTCGAATTGTGTAATTTCATCAGGAAATCAACAATTTTTCCCGGGTGTGTCATTTGCGGGGCGCGCATATGTTCAGAAATTACGAACGCCGCAATTTTTCGCCAATCTGCCGGCAAAGTAATTCTTGCGTTCATTTCATTCAAAACATCAAGCCCGCGCTTATCGTGTCGGTAATGGTGCGGCAACATTTCAAATGGCGTTGTACCTTTGCCGAAATCGTGAGCAAGCGCGGCAAATCTTATTTCGGGTTTTTGATTAATTTCTGAAACTTCATCAAGAATTTTCAAAGTATGTGCGTAGGCGTCGCCTTCGGGATGAAATTCTACAGGCTGAATTTTTCCGCGCAAATTATCAATTTCAGGGAAAGTTACAGATAAAATTCCGGCTTTCTCCAAACTTCTGAAAAATACTGAAGGTTTTTTAGTTTTTAAAGCGTTTTTCAATTCTGAAAAAATTCTTTCGCCGGGTTCATTTTTCAGTTCAAACGCACATAAATTCATAGCTTTCAAAGTGTCGGGCGTAATTTCAAAATTGAATTGCGCGGATTGTCTCGCCGCTCTCAATGCACGAACGGGATCATCTGTAAAATGTTCAGATACGGCACGAATTTTTTTGTTCGCCACGTCTTCACGCCCGCCGAAAGGATCTATAACTTCGCCGCGCAAAATATCAATCGCCATTGCATTTATCGTAGTGTCACGACGATATAAATCTTTCTCAATATTAACATCGGAATCGAAATTCACTTTGAAACCGCGATAACCGCTTCCAATTTTTCTTTCGGTACGTGCAAAGGCAATTTCGCAATTTTTGCCGTCAATATCAAAAGAATACACGGGAAAAGATTTTCCAAACTTCAACGCAGTCGGAAAATTTTCGGCAAAAATATTTTCGGTAATGCCGGTAACGCAGTAGTCTCTGTCGTGCGCCTGTACGCCGCGAAATTTATCACGTACCGCGCCGCCGACCAAATACGCCGTGCCGCCAATTTCCTTGATTTTTTGTGCAAATTCAATTTCTGTCATAAATTAACCTATAAAAAGTTGTACCCAATAAACATTGCCGCTGTCGTCATGCCACGCGGCAAGCCCAACCTCTCTGACATTAGGATTTGTCATATTTTGATAATGCCCGGGCGAATTGTACCAAAGTTCGGTAGTGCCTTCAGCGTCCAAATTTGTACCGTAAGCAATATTTTCGGCGCAAGTTCTGTATCTGACTCCAAATTCTCTTAAAACGCTGAAACAATCTGAACCATCGGGGCGCGTATGTGAAAATAATTCTTCCAATTCTTGAGCGCGCAATTCTGCCGCTCTTTGCAAATTGGAATTGGAATGCCACGCAACGCCTTTTAATCCGACTTCTGCGCGAACTTGATTTAAAAGTTTTACCGCTTGAGCCTCTTCTTCAAAAGTGCCTGTCTCTGCCGCCTCAACTTTTGAAACGCCGAATATAAAAGTTAAGCAAAAAAGTAACGTTGCAAAAATTTTTGTAACTTTCATCGTTTATCAAACTCCAAATTTGTCTCTCAAAATAACATCGTGGCTGCCGCCTTCAACAATGCTGACGGCAGAAACCAAAGTAATTTTCGCCTTTTCACGCAGTTCGGCAAGATTCAACGCGCCGCAGTTGCACATTGTCGAACGAATTTTTGCAAGCGTCGTACCGACATTATCTTTGAGCGCGCCCGCGTATGGAACATAAGAGTCAACGCCTTCTTCAAATGAAAGTTTTTTATCGCCGCCCAAATCGTAGCGTTGCCAATTCCGCGCACGGTTGGAACCTTCGCCCCAATATTCTTTGTAGTAAGTGCCGTTAATTCTGATTTTATCTGAAGGCGATTCGTCGAAACGTGAAAAATATCTGCCGAGCATTAAGAAATCCGCGCCCATTGCAAGTGCCAACGTCATATGATAATCATGAACAATGCCGCCGTCCGAGCAAACGGGGATATAAATTCCCGTCTTTTTAAAATATTCATCACGAGCATTGCAAACATCAATAACCGCCGTAGCTTGTCCGCGTCCGATGCCTTTTGTTTCACGGGTTATGCAGATTGAACCGCCGCCAATTCCAACTTTGATGAAATCTGCGCCCGCGTCCGCCAAAAAGTTAAATCCTTCCGCGTCAACAACATTGCCCGCGCCGACTTTTACGTCTTCGCCAAAATTTTTGTGAATGTATTCAAGCGTAATTTTTTGCCATTCGCTGAAACCTTCTGAAGAGTCAATACAAAGAACGTCCGCGCCGGCTTTCAGCAGTGCGGGAACTCTTTCGGCGTAATCACGGGTATTAATTCCCGCGCCGACAACATAACGCTTTTTCTTGTCAATCAATTCAAGCGGATTCGTCTTGTTGTCCGTGTAATCTTTTCTGAAAAC
Organism: uncultured Selenomonadaceae bacterium; assembly: GCA_905234045.1. Lineage (GTDB taxonomy): Bacteria > Bacillota > Negativicutes > Selenomonadales > Selenomonadaceae > Quinella. The sequence goes on from CAJOGS010000049.1 coordinate 14,836, forward strand.
CATGTAGCGCAAACGCTGATTTTTATCGACGAGCGGAAGCATATTCAATTTATGTTCCCAAATTAAATCGTTGGCTTGTGTAAGTGTCGTAGTTTCAGCCGGTGCCCAAACTAATTTTTCAAACGGCGTCATAAAATCTTTTGCCTGTTCGTCGCCGCTCATTCTTGTAACGCGATAATCACGGCTTGTAATAATTCCCAAAAGTTTACCTTTCGGATTGCCGTCATCAGTAACCGCCATTGTTGAATGTCCCGTTTCTTCAAGCAATGCAAGAATTTCTTTCAATGTTGAAGTCGGTTTAACATTTGAATCACTGGAGACAAAACCGGATTTATAATTTTTGACGCGCTGAACCATTGCCGCCTGATCTTTGATTGACTGCGAGCCGTAAATAAATGAAACGCCGCCCTCTTTCGCAAGTGCAATAGCCATTTTGTCATCTGAAACAGATTGCATAATTGCCGAAGTCATTGGGATATTTAAACTGAGTTTCGGCTCTTCGCCGCGTTTGAATTTTACAAGCGGCGTTGTCAAATTTACATTCGCCGGTATGCAGTCGGTTGAAGAGTAGCCGGGTACAAGTAAATATTCTCCAAAAGTATGTGAAGGTTCATTGTAATAAAAAGCCATTGAAAAAGCTCCTTTCAGTCGCCGTTAAGTTAAAACTTAAAGCGATTAAAAAAATTTTTTAAAAAAAGTTTTCCCGAATAATTTCGGCTTTATCGACAATCAACGGTGTAAGTACGTCGATATTTTCAATTTTGTTTAAATGCCAATTTCCGTTTTTATCCTTGATAAAACCTAATTTTAAATCTAAATCGCTGACAAATTGTCCGATAACTGTACTGTCGCCGTTAAGATTTAAAATCATTTCGGCAGAATCATTATCTATTGCAACGCTTTTAATTTCGGCACTGACGGCGCGGCGAATTTTTTCAAATTCGTTTGCAACGTAAGC
>CAJOGS010000049.1:15914-16413 GCA_905234045.1 uncultured Selenomonadaceae bacterium
CGTCTTTCTGAAAATACGGCTCTTTAGGATATTTTTCCTTGTAGTAATCGTAATTTTGGAAAAATTCCACAGTTCCTGCCTCATAAATCTGTTTGAAAAAATCTTCCAAATCAATACGGCTTGAAAGTTTTTGGAGATTTCTTTCAGCCAATGCAATTTGAATTTCTGAAATTGCGTCATTCGGTGTATCTTCGTCTTTGACACAACTTGTAAAAATTGCCGCCGTAAAAATTAAAAGTATTGCAAATAATTTTTTCAAATTCGTTTGCAACGTAAGCTGCGGGATTTTCCTTAGCCTTTTCAGGCGCGGGAATTTTTGCAAAATATGCCTTCGTTACGTCTTCAGCAAATTTTAAATTTTGCGTTTCAAAATTTTCATTGTACTGCTTTAAATATTCTGCGTCTTTCTGAAAATACGGCTCTTTAGGATATTTTTCCTTGTAGTAATCGTAATTTTGGAAAAATTCCACAGTTCCTGCCTCATAAATCTGTTTGAAAA